>NZ_JBHFKT010000037.1:0-48040 GCF_042879335.1 Photorhabdus sp. RM96S
GGTTGAAAACATAAAGATTACCTCAAGTCGTGTTTGTTATTGAGATCAATCTATGAGGAAAAAGTTCAATAACGAGGGGGCAGGTTAAAATATTTGTGTAGGAAAGACAGGGGCTTGTCCCCGTCAGGGGCGGGTTTCCGGTAACAGGAGCTGTTAATGCCTGCTTTTCATTCACCTTCTGATCCGATAATCCTGCCGGCTTCAGAGACATTAACCCCGAAACAACAATCCCTCATCCGCGATTTGATCCGTGATGAATGTGACTACCGTGATCGTGACGCACTCTTCAAACTTTTGAGCGTGATAACGCTGCTTAAATTTGCAGGGATCTTAACGCTGGGTGTGTTGTTACTGGTTTTCCGGTTGTTATGGGGATAAAAGGAGACGAACCATGCTAATGATCTTTGTGACAGTGCTTTGGGGCGTGATTCGCTGGATTTCTTTGTCGTTTTACCATGTGCTGTCCTGGTTGTTACGGCGAAGACCGGTGAGGTTACCAGCAGCTCATGCGCGAAGACACACGGTGTATGCCGGTAAATGGCAACTTTCTGATGACGCGAAGTCGTGCGGGAGACCGGTTGTGGTCAGAGATAGACACAGCTACAAACCGGGTGTGGAGTTGCTGTATTTCGGTGAGGAGAGTCCGGAGCCGTTTTATGGCGAGCGGTACCTTATCGACGAAACGGAAGCGGTGGATTCGGCGCAACAGATGCTCACGCGTCTGCTGAGACAGCGTAGTTTGTCGAAAGCTTATGATGAGGCCGCATAATGGTCAATGAGACGTTGATTGCCGTTACCCGGGCGGTGATGCCAGCTGTGGCGATTGAAGAGCCAGTCTGGCTGCGAATGGTAAGTTATCCGTCTGCGCCAGAATATGAAACAGAGCGGTTTCATCAACTGATTTACCAGGCATTCAAAGCCTGGTCGGCAGCAAAGCCGGGAGTCTGTGAGGTGACGTTTGGTTTTTTCTGTTTGCCGCATGACGGCGACATGAAGGCCCCCTTATGGCAAGCGCTGCGGCTTAAACATGAATCTGATCGGTTGCTGATTGCGTTGGACGCCTAATTTATTGATCACCCTGACGGGGAAACCCGTGAGGGTTAACTCCGTCAGTCATTTTTTTACAACAGGAGTTAACCCTATGAGTACAATGACGACTAAAGAATACATTCGGGAATCGTCCCAGTCTCTGTCAGTGCAGGCGCTGACTGAACCGGAGATATTCAAAAAAACCCGTAGCCGGTTTAATCAGTGGTTGCAGGCACAATTCGACAATCACTATCACACGCTGAGAAATCATGGTTACCGCTGTTTTCTTGCTCGCCATCATCCGACCGAGCTTGAGCGTTACGATGAGGCTTCTGAAGCCTTACGGCGTGAGGAATTTCACCGGTTCAGTGAGTTGCAGACGCTGGGGCTGTTCCTGTATCAACAGGTTCAGTTAAAGGAGAAAAAACTCAGGCAGCGTCGTCGCTGGCTGTTGACCGGGATAGCATTGACGTCGCTGGTGACAGGCGTGTGTTTGATGTTTCACGCTTACGAAGTTGACTTGTCAGCAGTTTATCACTGGCTGACCGCGTTACCGGCCAGAATAGCTAATTATTTCATGCGCTAATTATTTATCCCCCGGGGAGAGACGACTCCCTGTGGAAGGGGCTCTTCCTTAATTTTAGACAGGAAAGATGATGACCCTTTCTTACCTACCGGATGATATCTGCCGGTTAATAACCCGACGTCTTACAGACAGCCTGGAAAGTGGATGGGCGCCCTGGCAAGCGGCCAGTGAGTACGGTTTGCCGCAGCATGCGCTGACCGGACAACCGTTTAGCGGTATCAATGTGCTGTTGCTCTGGCAAACTATGTTGCAGCGGCAGTTGATATCTAACCGCTGGTTAACCGGTGATGAGTTAAGAGCGTTAGGCGGATGGGTGGTCAACGGTGAAAAACCAACAACCATCGTCCGTTACCAGCCTTCAATGTCGCTGATACGTGTCATTAATCTGGAACAATGTGAAGGACTGCCGACAGAACTTCAACCCGGTTGTCCTTTACCTCCCCGTCCGGCTCCCGGTTTTACCGCTGTTCAGCAACTGGTGACGGCCAGTGGGATCCCGGTGGTTCATCGATCGGGCATCATGCCCGTTTACCGACCATGGCATGATCGTATTGAGCTGCCTGTCCAGCGGGACTACGTTGAAGATTCACAATACTGGCATGACTTGTTGCATCAACTGGTTTATGCCACTGGCCATCCGTCCCGGTTAAACCGCTTTGGCCTGACAACCCGAAGTGAGTTAGATGAAGCTCGGGAACAATGGGTGACAGCATTGGGCGCGGCGTTTGTGGCGGCATTAACCGGTGTTCGGGGTAACTCGGTCTATCCTGATAATACAGTACCCTGGGAACACGCTTTGGGTTCAGATCCGTGGTGGTTATTTCAGGTGGCTAATGATGCCCGCCGTGCCATGGATTATTTGCAAGACCGGAGACAGCAGTTACCGACCCAGGTGGAATTGTGGCAGCAGATAGCTACCGTGTTGCTCAGTGAGCACTATGGTTTGCCGCTGAATGACACCATGCTGGAATATGATGAGGTGGTTCAGCGCCATATTGATGAGGGTATCACACCGCTGATGGCTGTCAGTGCTTTAGCCCGAATATATCACTGGGAACGGCATGACCAGCCAGAAGGCAGGTTGTTTCCGGAAGAGTTGGGGCAGGCCAGCGAGGCATTGGCGTTATTCGCCAGCCAGCCATCGTATCTAAACTATGCTCGGATCCCGGTGACAGAACCCGCTGATACTGGTGAACCGGACAGATCATCACATTCTGAATGGTTGTTGTTACCGCCGGTGGCGTCTGACCGTGGTTATGCGGATGAAGATAATGATCCGCCTGACGATAACGTTGTGGCGCTGCCATTAGCGGCAACTTACCGGGAACCGAATCCACATAAACAGGCTTTTATCAGACTGTTTAACCAGATTGCACCCCATGAAAACCGCTGGCAGGTGTTCTGTGATTTTGTGCATATGGCCGCCTGTTCATTGTATAACGCGCTGTTGCAAAATGAGGAATTTGAAGCGGACTATATGCAGCGGGTTAAACGTTATTCCCGTGAAGATGCATTCCGGCTGAGTCGTTTGCTGAGTGAAGTTATTACGGGGCTGGAGTATGCAGTCGGTGATTTTCTGGGGGCTATTTTCATGGCGCTGGAATTAGGTCATGACCGGGCTGGTCAGTATTTTACGCCGTTTCCTGTCAGCCATATGATGGCCAGAATGCAGTTCACTGAAGGCTTGACGAAGTTGGGATCCGGAGAGCATGAATATATCACGGTGTCTGACCCGGCTTGTGGCGCCGGCGGGATGATTATTGCGATGCATCAGACTCTGCTGGAAGCGGGGTTTAATCCTCAGCAGCAGATGTTGGCGTTTTGTGTCGATATCGACCCGGTTGCCGCGATGATGACGTATATCCAACTGTCGTTGCTGGGTGTTCCGGCCGTGGTCACGGTAGGCAATTCACTCACTCATGTCATGTCTCAGCAAATGGTGACGCCAATGTACCATTTAGGCTTCTGGCAGTTCAAACGTCAGCGTCAGGAAGCTGAAGACGAAATAGTGATGCGCAAGGCTGGCTGACATCACATCTTTAATTCAAAGTCACCATTGGGTGGCATCACATTAACCCGATAGGGGATATCCCCTACAGGGGGAACCCCGTCAATCACGAGATTTCCCTTATGTCTTTATTACGTTTTTATATTCGGCATCAATTCGCAGAGCGAATGGGGCTGGAGCTGGATGACGACGCTATTTTCTATCTGTTTCATGAGAGCCAGGGAGATTACGTCAATACCTATATAAAGTTTACCAAAGAGTTACTTTTGCCCATCATGACTCATCTTTTGGACAGTTTGTCTGAGGATCCGGCAAACCGGGCCAGATGCAGAAATAGTGAGCGTATCCTGACGTTATGGATACGGGGAATGGATGCGATATCTCATGCTTATCAGGATCCGATGCTGATGCCCTATACCCATCCGGAAAGCAGTGGTCGTGTGGATACCCTTATCAGACCCGACACAGCCGTTTTGCTGAATATGTCGGCGGAGGAGTTTCTCCGTCTGACGGCACAGGATAACTTGCCGGAGGAGGAACAAATCACGCTGGAACAGTTCAGTAAAACGCAACAGTACTGGACACGTTTTATGGACTATTTGGATAAGCAGTTGACAGAAACGTGTCTGTATTGTTTTGAACGTTTGGGTCAATTTCTTCGTTACTTACAGGTTGAACCCCGTTTAATCCGGCGTTTTTCCTCCGCTATCGGTTACATCGATGTATTAATGGGGCCACAGGATTTGCACAATATTGAGGCAGAGGAATTTGAGTCAGGGTATCTCGAAGACTATATCGATGCGGTCTCCGATGGATTGATGACACCCGTCCAGTTTCGGGTTGATGTGGTATACAAAAATGATCGTGTGATAGAGAGTTTTCGATCAGATGTAGACATTGAAGATGTTAACAACCCAACAGTCAGAGATTATCGGGATGTGGTGGATGAGGCAATCACCTGGGTAGATGAGCAGTTTGTGCTGAAAACCCGTTCAGTGAACCTGTCTTCGCCAGTACAGAGGCTGGCAGCATAACTAAAATTTAACCCATTGGGGGAAATGTTCCCTCAATGGGAACGTTTCTCCTCAGGAGAACGACGATGTTACTTTTTAAGGCTAAAGACCTGAAGCCCGTGTTGCGGGAAGCGATAGCCCATCAGTGTGACGTGTTGCTGGTCAAGGATCAGGGCATTTATATCATGTCTGATATGGGTACGATGCAAAACGGCAGACATCTTGTCGCTTATGCGTGCGGTTATCATCCAGAGAAGGACGAAGGCTGGTATGAACGTGCCCGGGAGGCGGTGGGCGGAGATGATTTTGCGGAAAAGCTGGGTTTCTCCGTATTGACACTCAACCGGTTACTGAATGACAAATGTGATCTGAAGGTGACGCTGACAGCCACACAAATTATCACACAATTTTATCCCTGATTGCCGGGATGCCGGCAGTCATTTTCACCCTGACGGGCGTTATTTCCCGTCAGGGGATAACGCCCGTTTTTATTTCGGAGCGTTACTGATGAAAAAGATTAAGACCAAAACAGCCCCAAAAACTGTCCGCAAGAATAAAGTCGCCCGTCGTCATGGCAGGCGTTTCCGGCCTGATTTGTACCGGGTGATGACGGGCAGGATTATCGCGGCGTTTGGAAAAAGAAGGCGCCCTGATGTACAGGCCACAAAATTGTGGAGACCGGCTGTCCGGCTATAAATAATTCGGATAGGGCTATCCGAAAGCCGGATAGCCTTTTTTCACATCGCTGAACTTATCATCTGCCTGTGGGGGTATAGCCTTCACAGGGTATGCCCTGTTTCAGGTAAAAAAGAGGATTTTTTACTATGCCGAAGTGTTACGCCAATCGTTTGCATATCACAGGCCAACCTGACCAACTGGAGGCTCTGCAACAATGGGGATTGGGAGACGTCATTCCCTATTACGGGCAGGCTATCCATCAAAGTATTAAGCTGTTTGTCGCGGGCTGTGCCGGTCTTCTGCAACCCACTGAAACGACAGATTATCCACTTTATCTGGCGCTGGTAGCGCAGGGAAAAGGAGACGGCTCACCGGAAAACCAGGCGTTTGAGCAATGGCTGGCCTTGTTAAAAGATAATGTTGCGCTTGATGAAGTCACCAGCCAACAGATTGACAGGCTATACCAACAAAGTGGTCTGGCTGCGCGAAAATGGGAGACGTTGCTCCCGGCAGCGCAGAAAACCATTATAGCTTTGTTTAACCAAAAGTCCTGCGACTGGTTCGGTCTGGTTGACTGGAACGGAGAGCATGACACGGAAATGCTGTGGTCTCATCTTGATGACAGGCTGACAGAGACAGTTCCTTGTGACTTGTTTCTGCTGATACCGACCCGTCTTGCGAGTGAAATCAATGGATTTTGCGGTGGATTGTTAAGGGATCACGAAACGACTCATGAGTTGTATTTCCGATTGTACGATATGGCACGGCCGCGAGGTTATGAAATAGCCTGGAAGTACAATGATGATGGTAGTCTGACCGGGGATTTTGATACAGCACCCTGGGAGCCATGGTATGAAAAAATTATGGTGCCTTTATCCAGGCAATATCACTGCCATATTACCCATTATTTTGAGGATGTCTGTGGCTTTTGTGGTTACGACAAGTACCAGAATGGGCAGTGGGAAGCTGGCAGCTTTGATGAGCTGGAATTTGGTGAGGAAGGTGAGGGCGGTATCCGTAAAGTGGTCGGGCCGGCCTACATTCTCGGCAATATTTCATATGACGGATGTTAGTGCGCTGACAATGTTATCCCGCAGGGAAATTCCTTGGGTGAATTGACATAAAAAACAGGTTCAGGTTTACCTGAGCGTCTGATAACACTACTGCCGGCGGATATGACGCCGGCGATTTACCCATTGGGGGAATATTCCTCTGAGGGGGAGTGTCCGGTTCTTGGGCCGAACAGGACGGAGATGAGAAATAAATCGATTGAAGTTGTTTTGTTTATCCCTGACACGTTTTGGTCTGAATCGGCAGTGCTTCCCAGATGCACTGGACACATTCTATTTCCCTTAATCCTTTCTTGCATGAGTCGCCATGTGCCTTTTGTACTTATCATGACTGATTCAACGAAATAACCGGATACACGCTTCGTTTACCCGTGACGGAATTGGGAACGTTTGAATCATTGCGTGCGGTTTTCATTGATTAATTTTTATTCCCGGAAAAGAGTTTTGCCTTGTCCCTGTCAGAGGATGTATTAGGGTTTTGGGGAAAAAAGAGGAGATTAATCGTGTTGAAAAAAATTAACATCCTGCTGGCGGGAACATCCGCAGGAAAAAAGTCACTTCCACAACCCACCGCCATCCCAGAAACGGTCAAAGCAGGCTACTTTTTGCCGTCTGAGTCCAGACTGTTGCTGGATACTTCCCGGCGACGGCAGTGTTTACAGTGTCTGTGGGACAATAGCGCATTACCTAAAACACACTATCAGGCATTGTGGCTGGCCCCGTTACATGAGTGTGTTGCATTGATGCAACAACTTCCGGCGGCACCGCAGGGGTCTTATGCCCACCTGGGGGGCTTGATAGATGTGACTTTGCAATGTACTGCATTTGCCGTACGTCTGGCGAAAGGACAGATGTTACCGCCGGGTGTGGCCCCTGAGACGCAGGCAGAACAAAGTGTGATATGGAGCACGGTGGTGTTTTACGCTGCGTTATTTCATTTTTTACCTGTTTTGGCCCAGTTTGACGGAGAACTGGATGAAGGCCAACCCTGGTACCCGGGATTGGTTGTGCCGCAGGGGCCGTATCGTTTCCGGTTCAAAACTCCTCCAGTGGAGACGAGGGTTGCCTGTCATTTCGGGCTGTTGCTCGCCGGACGATTGCTGCCGGCTAAGGCGTTGACCTGGCTGGCGTCAGTACCTCATGCCTTGCCTGCGCTGTTCTGTATTTTATCCGGTGATATGAAGGAAGATGACGCAATCAATCAGATAATGACAGAAGCTTTGAATAAAGCGGGCGCACCGACAATATCAGAAATATTATCTGTCACGGCTGCATTACCGCAAGTTATTGTTTCAGGCAATCCTGATGTCTCTGCTACGCCTTTATCAACCGCAATGGAAAGTGTTCTGCCTTCTCAGAGACGGCAGGAAGATAACCCGATGACTGAAATTGTTTCATCAGCCGTGAAGTCTGTTGATGAGAGCACGCAACAGCTATTGTCATTAATGGGGATGAATGTCGCGGGCACAGTGACAGAACAGGTTATGGCGAGTGAAGCAGAAATCGTACCTCCAGACACGCCGGTGCCTTCACAACACTCGGTTCAGGCAACATTGCAGAACGAAAATGCGATTGAGACATCCTGTATTGGAGAGCAATTCTGGGACTGGCTGTCCGCTGGATTAAGGCATGGGGTGATGACCATTAATACGCCGAAAGCCCGGATACATCTGGTCAGTGGTTTTGTGTTTGTGAGTGTGCCGGCCATTTTCTTCCAGTTTCTCAGTGAGAAGAAGCAGGTGGATGGCAAAGAGGTTAGCGAAAAATGGAAACGGGTACAAACCGCATTTGAGCGGTTGGGACGACATCGAGTCAGTGGTGGAAAGTGTTTTTGTTGCTGTCATCTTTATGATTCGGCTGATCGGGCTGGCTCCTATCAACGTATTCATGGCTACCTAATCAAAAACACGTTGCTTTATCGTGGCCATTCTGTACCGGAAGATAGCCCTTTTCTCATGATTTCATGAAAAAGCATCTTTAATAATAATATGTTATTTTCTGCGCCCCGCAATGGGTTTTTAAATTGATGAAGTGAGGAAGTAGAGATGGACAGTATGACCTGGGATAACCTGCTGGATGAGTATTTCTTTGCCAAAATATTGCGGCCGGATACGGAGTCAAGTTATCGCAAGGTGGTGAATACCTTCCAGGTGTTTGCAGGTGTGGACAATCGGCCTGCTCAAGTGACCCGACAACAGGTCCTGACGTGACGCAGATATGTGTTGCATCAGTCTGGCCTGAAAGGTGTGACCTGGAACAGTAAGATTGCGCATATGCGGGCGGTGTTTAATTTTGCGATAGAAGAAAAAATACTGCCCCAAACGGAAAACCCCTTTAATGGTGTGGTGGTCAATGCGAACAAAAATAAAAAGAAAACATTGACCAAAAAACAACTGACGGCCTTGTATCTCACGATGGGGCAATTTGAAGAGCGGGAGCGACAGGCAGGGGATAACCATCGTGCCCGCTGTGCATTATATCCGACCTGGTACTGGCTGACGGTACTGGATACATTGCGTTATACCGGGATGCGGCAAAATCAGTTATTACATATCCGGTTGGGGGATATTGACCTGCATGAGCGTCGGATTATTCTTTGCTCCGAGGGGAGTAAGAACCATTATGAACATCAGGTGCCGGTGGTGAAATGGTTGTATCCGCGACTGGAGATTTTGCTGGAGCGTGCTCAGGCTGCTGGGGCAAAATTGAGTGATCCCCTGTTTTGTGTGGACTATTTTACCGCCAAAACAGACAAAGGAAACGAAACCGACCAGTTACAGACGATAAAATCATTCTTTCGGCGCTTATCAAAAGAGTGTGGATTTGATGTGGGTCCACACCGTTTCCAGCATACCCTGGCAACTGAACTGATGAAAGCGCCTGATCGTAATTTGCAAATGGTGCGCGGATTACTGGGGCATCGCAGTATTGCCACGACGATGGAATATATTGATATCAATCTGGATACTGCCGGGCGTGCGTTGGAGCGTGAATTAATGCTTTATATCGATGCTGAGTCAGAAAAAGGCGAAATATTAATCAGGTAAACCGAAAATATTTTTGCTGTTGCCTGGACTTGTTTTTTCTGTACAAATTCCCTGTCGCAAGATGGGGAATTTTTTTAACTGATGTAATCCCTCATAATTGACCTTTTTCTGATCAATGGGGAAAGTTGAGTAACCGACATACAACATCGTGTTAATTAATTCATTGATTTTAGTTTGGATGGCTTGACAGTTGCAATAGAACTTGTAAATATTGCGCTCGAACGAAAAAAGGACATCTGATCTCTCAGATATCCTGAATCTAGAACCTTTATACTTTATATCGAAGTGACGCAAGATTAAGTCAACTGTAACGATGCACTTAGGTCCCAGTATCGAACGCCCGTTAAGTTTCTATCTCCCAACAAGCGCGCTTTGAATTGGTGCCCGGAGGCGGAATCGAACCACCGACACGAGGATTTTCAATCCTCTGCTCTACCGACTGAGCTATCCGGGCAACGGGGCGCATTAAACCGTATTCGGTAGAGCCCGTCAATAGATTTCTTTGGAAATAGTGACTTGTGCTTTGAAATTATTCGATTGGCTAGAAATATAAGCAAAATAATAACGGAGAGTAGAAAATTTGCTCTCCGTTATTTTCTTAATATTTTAATGTGTTAATGATGGTAGTTTTTCTGGGCAGTATTGACTTTCATCAGGTAGCGACGTGATTCTGCCGATGGATGTTTGGTTGTCAGGGTTTCATAAACGTCACCCGGTGCCATGTTATTAATAATTTGAGCCGCTTTTTTCTTATCGCTAGAAAATACTCTTAATACACTACCGGCACCACCGTTGTAAGCCGTTATTACTGCGTAGCGGCGAGATGTTGCATTAGTGATATCAACCAGATAACTGTTTTGTAATATCGATAAATATGCAGTGCCGGCATCGATGTTATTTCCTGGATCAAATAGATAACTACGGCTTGGTTGCCCTGATTTACCTTTCATTTTAAAGACATCACGGCCAGCAGTATGTTGTACAACTTGCATCAATCCAAGCGCATCAGAACGGCTGACTGCATAAGGGTTGAAGCTGGATTCTATTTGCATAATTGCCAAAATTAGGGATTCATCTATGCCATATTTAATGGAAGCTTGACGAATCAGTGGCAGATATTTATGAGCACGTTTGTCCAAATGGTTTGGTACCAGTTGTATAGTGACAGACCAAATGACATGTAAACCGGATTGGCGTTTTTGTAATTTGTTGGCAATCAGATAATCTGCAAAGTGTGTTGCTCGCCATTCCCAACGAATCGGTTGACCATTATTGTCCATAACTTGTCCGTAAAGGAAAGGTTCTTTACTGATCTGAATATCGTTAGTGTCAGAATAAAGATCAACGGAACCTGGATCATCACCCATTAATAAGGTCGTGATAATGGCCTTGCGTAAATAGGTTGTAGGGTCAATTGGAGAAATTGTCTCAATCGTGATCGTTCCAGCTTCAAAATTGATATGGCTGCGGGTCCGGTATTGATCGGTATATTTAACGTAGTCCTTTGGGCCTGCAATTAATACTTCATGCAACCCCCAAATGTTCTCAATGTTATGAGCAAACTGGCCCATCAAAATATCAAAACCATTGGTATCTTTTATATATTCTTCGCGGTATTCACTATTTTTGTTGCTGGTACAGGAAATAAGAATTGGGGCAATAACAAACAACGCTAACAGTTTTTTCATCTTACATTGCCATCTGGTGTTGAATACAACATCAGAGCCAGTGGCTCTGATGAAAGCTAAATATTATTTTTCTGGTGGGGTATATCCATCAATTTGAATATCATGACCTTCGAACAGGAATTTGGTCATTTCCTGTTCAAGTAGTTTGCGATCTTCCGGGTTCATGGTGTTGAGTTTTTTCTCATTGATCAGCATGGTTTGTTTGCTCATCCATTGTCCCCACGCTTCTTTGGAAATTTCATTGAAAATGCGTTTGCCCAATTCGCCGGGATAAAGCTGAAAATCCAGTCCTTCGGCTTCACGTTGTAAGAAAGTACAAAAAACAGTTCTGCTCATAATAAATCCTCAAAATAGTGGGAGTGGGATTCAGCTCAGTTGCTGTAATAGATATTCAACTGGTGCTGCCAGCCCAACAGTTGCGGGTTGCTGTAAGTTATACCAAAGTCCTGTATTTTCATCCATGCAGGTAGTAAAGGATAAGATATTTATTTTTATCGGCACAATATCTAGATGAAAATGGCTAAATGTGTGGCGGAATGCGGTGAGTTGTTCATGTTTACTGTGAGAAATACCTGATTGTTCTAGCCAGCCGTTTAGCAAATCCATGCTCTCAAACTGAGGAAACGCAAACAAACCACCCCAGATCCCTGTTGGTGGGCGTTGTTCTAGCCAGACAGAATCATTATTCTGTATCAGCAAGAAATAAGCTGTTTTCTCAGGAATGCTCTGTTTAGGTTTTTTACCGGGATATTTTGTCCAGCTATGGTTAGCGTAAGAGATACATCCTTGATTTAATGGGCAGATTTCACATTTCGGCTTGCTGCGAGTGCAAACCATTGCGCCTAAATCCATCATGGCCTGATTAAAATATTCCACCTCTTGTACTGGCGTTACATTGGTGCTGATTTGCCAGAGGCTGCTTTCGACCTCTTTTTTACCCGGCCAACCTTCCACGGCATAACAGCGGGCCAATACCCGTTTAACATTGCCATCAAGAATGGGGAAATGTTTACCTTGAGAAAGTGAAAGAATTGCGCCTGCTGTTGAACGACCAACACCGGGTAGGGCAACCACATCTTCAAAAGTTGTCGGGAATTTCCCTTGGTGCCGCTCCACAATCTGTTGTGCTGCTTTATGTAAATTACGAGCGCGGGCGTAGTAACCAAGACCGGTCCATAAATGAAGGACTTCATCAAGGGGGGCTGCGGCAAGTAAAGTCACATCGGGAAAACGTGAAATAAAGCGCTGAAAATAGGGAATGACCGTCGCAACCTGAGTTTGTTGCAACATCACTTCTGAAAGCCAGACGTGGTAAGAGGTCTTTTCCAGTTGCCAGGGCAGGGTTTTACGACCGTAACTATGGTACCAATCCAGTACCACTTTGGAGAATTGCTTTGCTTCCATCATTGGGATAATTATCTTTAGGGAATATCAGTGTTTCGTGAACAGGATTGCAACATAGTGTTACTTCACTGTAAACCGGAACTTTGTTTTTGCAGCACTGCGCAATCTGGGATTAAAATTGTACTTGTCATTATTGGACTTGCTAAAATCGCCCATCTTTGGATAATGCGCTCTCTTTAGGTGGTTTGCCGGTAAAGCAGCCATAATTGCCTGAATAAATGTCTTTAAAACTGACAGAAATACCATGATAAATAACGTAATTTCGCCGGAATTTGATGAAAATGGCAGGCCATTGCGCCGTGTTAGGAGTTTTGTTCGTCGTCAAGGCCGGTTAACTAATCGTCAGCAACAAGCACTTGATGATCTCTGGCCAAAAATGGGTGTTGAATATCAGGCGGAAAAGCTAGATATGAAGGCACTTTTTGGGCGTGAAGCCCCCATTGTGCTGGAAATTGGCTTTGGTATGGGAGCATCACTTGTCACTATGGCAAGCCAGAATCCCGAGAAAAACTTTCTTGGAATTGAAGTTCATGTACCTGGTGTCGGTGCTTGTCTGGCTTCCGCTGAAGATGAAAATATCGGTAACTTGCGGGTGATGTGCCATGATGCGATTGAAGTGCTGGAAAACATGATCCCGGATAATAGTTTGGAAATGGTACAGCTTTTCTTTCCGGATCCGTGGCATAAAGCACGTCATAATAAACGCAGGATTGTACAGCCACCATTTGCGGAACTGATAAAAAGCAAGTTGAAAGTAGGGGGCGTATTCCATATGGCGACTGACTGGCAGCCATATGCTGAGCATATGTTGGAAGTGATGAATGGCGTAGATAATTACCTTAATTTGTCCGAAAATGGTGATTATGTGCCGCGTCCATCTTCACGCCCGATAACGAAATTTGAATTGCGCGGTCAGCGGTTGGGGCATGGCGTATGGGACATCATGTTTAAGAGGATTAAGTAATGGCTAAAAACCGCAGTCGTCGTTTGCGTAAAAAGATGCATATTGATGAATTTAAAGAGTTGGGTTTTTCTGTTAAGTGGAATTTCCCATCTAATACACCTGTAGATGTTATCGATAGCACTGTTGATGCATTTATTGATGAGCTGATTGAATCCAATGGCTTAGCATTGGATGCCAGCGGTTATCTGAATTGGGAAGGCTTAATCTGTTTGCAAAAAATTGGTAAGTGTACAGAAGAACACCGCCAATTGGTTGAAAAATGGCTGAAAGATCGCGGTATGGAAGATGTTATGACCTCTGAATTGTTTGATGTTTGGTGGGATTGATTAATCTATACCCTATGGATTTCAAGATGCATCGCGACGGCAAGGGAGTGAATCCCCGGGAGCATAGATAACGATGTGACCGGGGTGAGCGAGCGCAGCCAACAAAGAGGCAACTTGAAAGATAACGGGTATATCGCTATAAAATAGCTTGCGTGAATCACAACAGGGGCACCTTTAATCGGTGCCCCTGTCTGGAGTAAAATCAGTGAGTACAACGTTCTCTAATACGTTATTGTCGGATATTTTGCGACAAGTTCGTCCCTTGCTTGGCCAAGGGAAAGTAGCAAATTATATTCCTGCACTGGCGGAAGTTCCTGCTGATAATCTGGCAATAGCTATCTGTACCATCGATGGGCAGATATTTCATGCAGGAGATGCTGAGAAGCGTTTTTCGATTCAATCTATTTCTAAAATATTAAGTCTGACTTTAGCCATGACACGTTATCAGGAACAAGAGATCTGGCAGCGAGTCGGGCAGGAACCTTCTGGTCAGCCATTTAATTCACTAGTTCAGTTGGAACTGGAAAAAGGCAAACCTCGTAACCCTTTTATTAACGCGGGTGCATTAATTGTATGTGACATGTTGCAGTCGCGATTGAGTGCACCTAAACAGCGTATGCTGGAAGTGGTGCGCAAACTTGCTGGTTGTCCTGATATTTGTTACGACAGCAAAGTTGCCCGTTCTGAAATGGAACATTCTCACCGCAATGCAGCGATTGCCTATCTGATGAAATCCTTCGGTAATTTCGATAACGATGTGCTCGCGGTACTGCAAACTTATTTTCATTATTGCGCTTTGAAAATGAACTGTATTGAGCTTGCTAAGTGTTTCATTTATTTGGCGAATCAGGGGAGTACGATAGGTTCTGAGCAGCAGATTCTTAGTCCTCGTCAGGCCCGGCAGATTAATGCACTGATGATGACCTGTGGTATGTATGATGGTTCCGGTGAATTTGCATTCAGGATTGGTATGCCAGGAAAATCGGGTGTTGGTGGTGGGATCGTGTGTGTCGTGCCGGGAGAGTTTACAGTTACTGTCTGGTCACCGGAATTGGATCGATCGGGGAACTCTTTGGCCGGTTGCGCTGCCCTAGAATTGTTAGCCGATCGTGTTGGGCGATCCATTTTTTAACTCTCAGGTGATTTTCTTAGGAGAAAACATGTTACGCAAAATTATCATTGCTGCATCTTTGCTATTTGTTGCTCAGACTCAAGCAGGTTATGAATGCCAGGTAAATCCACAGAATGACATTATTATTACTTCTCAATCAGTTCAAGTTGTGGGGGCAAGTGGCAATCTCCAGATTTCACCTGATGGTTCAGTAATTCGTGATGGTAGGAACTTAAGTTTAAATACAGAACAGCGTCAGAAAGCACAACGTTATCAGCAGGCTTTGCGGCAGGATTTGCCTTGGATTAAACAAGAAACCGGAAGACACCTGATAACGGCCCGTAAATCCTTGGATAAAGTCGTAGTAGATACTATCGGTAAGGATAGCAATGTGCGTAATCGGTTGTCTGATCTTGAGTCAGGGCTCAATCAGCAAATAAACCGAATTATTGAAACTCGCTCTGATGGCATGGCATTCCACCATCAAGCGATTAAGCAGGTTGAAAAAGATAGCCGTAGCTTAATTGAGCAAAGTCTTGGTGGAGTGTTACAGGACAGTATTAATGAGATTGGCAATAAGCAATTTAGCCTAAATGGTGATAATAATCAGGCACTACAATCTTTGCTTGGTAGTTTGGGTGGATTGCAGAATAATTTGAAAGCTGAATGGCGGGCTCAGGAGGAAGATTTCCAGCGTTTTGGCAAAGAGGTTTGCGGTAAGGTCAGTGGCCTTGAGCAACAACGAATTGAATTACTGAATTTTATTAAATAGTTGCTGATAATCACAAATAAGAATCAATTTGAAATTGATTCTTATTTAGATTGACATATTTTTTTCGCTACCTAGAATGCAAATGCTTACTAAATATTCTTTCTTGGAGTGCAATATATGAAAAAGATAATCCCCGTCGTTCTGGTATCGTTATTTGCTGTTGCAAGCCATTCCGCATTTAGTCAGAAATCTGCTGTAGTTACACCAAATGCTGTTACAGCTCAGGCTGATGATAAGGTTATAGTTAAGCACCTTTCCGGTGAAACTGAGGTCAAAAAGAATCCTCAGAAAGTTGTTTTATTTGATTTCGGCACTTATGATTCATTAGTTAAATTAGGTTTATCAGATAGGGTTGTTGCATTACCTACTGGTAATACGCCTGAATATCTCCGTAATAGCTTACCTAAAGAGGTAGAAAATGCGGGGGGGATGAAAGATCCTAATCTGGAAAAACTGGCGCAACTTAAACCTGATTTGATCGTTATTACTGGTCGTCAAGGTTCTTTCTATGAAAAACTGTCAAAAATAGCACCGACAATTAATTTGGGAACTGATAGCAAAAATTATTTGGTTTCAGTTGAAAGTAATATAACGTTATTAGGTGAATTATTTAGTAAACAGAGTGAAGTGAAAGATCAGATTGCCGATCTGGAAAAAACTATTGCTAAAGCTCAGGATAAAGCTAAATCTGCTGATGCAAAAGTTTTAGTATTGCTGCATAACGCAGATAAATTAATGCTGAATAACCAGAGTGTCGTGTATGACGTGGTTAAGGCACAGAAAGCGGAATTAGCTATTCCTGCTGGTGAAGATAAAACCAAACGCGTTGTAGTGACTTCTGATATGATTGCTCAAGCCAATCCAGATGTGATTTTAATTATTGACCGCAGTGAAGCAATTGGTGCTGGTAAGCTAGATAAAGCGAAGTTTGAAGATGATAAAGTGAAATCCACTTCAGCGTACAAGAATGGCAAAATTACTTATCTGAAATCTGATCTGTGGTATTTGTCTGGCGGTGGTTTGGAAAGTCTGTCAGCACAAGTTAATGCGGTGGCTGATGCCCTTTAATCAGGTCATGTGCCATTTTGAATTTGAACAGTGATTGAAGTTCCACAATGGATTGTTTTAGTTTGGTCTGACAGTTATCGGTTTTTTATGCTGGTAACTGTCAGGTTTGATTTGAGCTATACTCTATGGATTCCAAGATGCATCGCGATGGCAAGGGAGCGAATCCCCGGCAGCATAGCTAACTTCGTTATTAATAAATATATTTATACTCAAGATACTTCAAAGTGCATGTTTGAAAAACGATTATGTTGTTGAATTTAAATGTTTTTATATCTGACGACTCAAGCATCTTGAAGTTCATTCGGTATATATCATATGTAAGTAAGCTGAGAAATTATTTACATTGGTCATTTTTAAAATAACCAAAATTAATCTAAATATTTTTTCAGATGATAATTTACTTTCTGTGAAAAAATAATTTTTTTAAAATATTAATAGTAATTTACATATTGAATTTACAAGATGAAATTATTATTTATTTTATATTTTAATGTCTGATTTATTCGATTTTATAATATGGAGAATGATATTTAACTATCAAGGAACTTATAATAAATAATAAGTTCCTTGATAGTTAAATAAGATTACAAATAAAGGTCTTATGAACAAACATGAACTGCGTTTGCCGCATCAATCCCCAATGTAGCTATAGCAGCACCAGCCAGAGCTAGTTCTGCAATAAATGCGGCTCCATCTGTAGCAAACCATATAGTTAATTGTGCTGCTGCGGTTACCCCAGTAATTACCCAGTCATACCAATGCATTGAGTCCTTTAATGCCTTGATTATTCCAGAAAAACCTACAGCATTCTTAATTTCAGAAATTAATGACCAAATCATCTTCGCTTTATCAAGAAGAGAAGTCGCATTTTTAAAGTCTTCGATTGTAGCAAGTAATCCACGTAGAGTATCCTGGCTTAACTCTTTTAATAATGCGCGTGTGGCTGCACGAGTTTCAGCTTCATTTATACCTAAAAATTGGAATACAAGACCAAAAGCATCAGCAACAACCGTACCAATTGCAAGAATACATGGTGATACACCGGCGTATTCAATTGGCTTTAATTCTCTATCAATGCGAAGATGAGTTAAATTATTAAGGAATAATCTCTTGTGAGCATCATTTACAACCATATCAAGGCTGATATTTGCTTTTTGATAATCGGAAAGTTGATCATAAAAGTCTTTATAATACGGAGTCAGTGCTGTAGCCAGCTCTTCTTTGGATAAAGTATATAACATTTCTTTATTTTCAACGTTCATTTTTTATTCCAATTCAAGTTAAGTTAAGAATAATTTTTGAGAATGCTTGTGCTAATAAGAATATAATAAAGAGAAAATTAAATATAGTCGTATTTGAGATAATTTAAATGATATTATTGTGCTGTAATTCACATATATTAAACTTAATTCTTGTGTATAATGTGTTTTTATTAAACTTCAATTAATATACTTGCTGATGGTCGATATTAACTATTATCTACATGGATAAATATATTTATACGAGAGATTCATAAATCTTTATATTATTATTTTTTGTATTATATTTTTTTGTTTATTTTTATGTATATTGAGTTTTTATTATTGAAAATTAAATTGTGAATTATTATTTTGATATTAATTGGGATGTAATCAGTCCTCCAAAAGGAGTAGGAATCCGACACTGGTCAATCAGTCACTACCATCTAATGGAGTCCCCACTGAAGTTCAGCGGGGGAAATGTATTATGAATAGAAACGAAACCAATGGAGGTATCAATTTTATGCAAAGATAATCTTTGTGGAGTTGAATTTTCCGAAGGCGATTTTTGTGTTAAAGAAATAGTTCCAATAATGAATTTAGGAACAGTTTGCCTTTCTGCGTAATTTGCCAGTGTGTTGCTGTTTCAGAGAGATAACCAGCGGCTAAGGCTTGTTCAATTTGAGTACGAATTGAGGTTTCAGATAACCCGGTGAAATCACTGAAATCTTGTTTTGGCATCATTTCCAGTAGACGGAATCGGTTCATAAAAAATTCAAATGGTCGATCTTCATTTTCTACCTGATGCTGTTTATCCAGATAGCGCCCCTGCATATATCCACGAGGATGTTTGGTTTTCACTGTGCGTAGGATACGGCCATCTTCAAATGTGATTTTTCCATGAGCGCCACAGCCAATACCAAGGTAATCCCCAAAACGCCAGTAGTTGAGATTGTGCTGGCATTGATAGCCTGGCTTGGCATAAGCAGAAGTTTCATATTGCTGATAACCTGCCGCTGTCAGCAATTGGTGACCTTGTGAAAAGATATCCCATAAAGCATCATCGTCGGGTAGAACGGGAGGACGAGAACCAAAGCTGGTATTAGGCTCAATAGTCAACTGATACCATGAAAGATGCGGTGGTGATAATGCAATTGCCTGACGTAAATCATTCAGCGCTTCATCAAGACTTTGGTTCGGCAAACCATGCATCAAATCTAGATTAAAACTGCGTAGCCCCAGACTGGCGGCTAAACGTGCTGCCCGTTTGGCTTCATCCGGCCCGTGAATACGGCCAAGACGTACTAGTTTATCCGGGCTGAAACTCTGCACGCCAATGGATATTCGGTTAATACCCGCTTGCTGGTAACCGCTGAAACGGTCGATTTCCACAGTACCCGGATTGGCTTCCATCGTAATTTCAGCTTGTGGCGATACCGGCAGGAGAGCACGAACGCCATCCAGCAATTGTTGCATTGCCTGTGAGCTAAGCAGGCTAGGGGTTCCTCCACCAATAAAGATAGTGGTAACTTCCCGTCCATTGACCATTGGCCGATCTGTTTTCAGATCTGCCAATAAGTGGTCAACATACTCCTGATGTGGAACATCACCTTTCAAGGCATGAGAGTTAAAATCACAGTAAGGACACTTTTGTACACACCATGGAATATGGATGTAAAGACTCAGTGGTGGAAGTTTAAGCATTACGTAGTGTATCCAACATCATCTTTAGTGCCTGACCACGATGCGAAACAGCATTTTTTTGTTCACCCGTTAATTCAGCGGCAGTACAGCCTAATTTTGGTATGTAGAAGATGGGATCATAACCAAACCCGCCATTACCGGCAGGCTTATGAGCGATAATCCCCGGCCAGCGACCATGAAATACCAGAGGCGTTGGATCTTCTGCATGGCGTATATAAACCAACACACAGTTAAACTGAGCTTGACGTTGATCGTCAGGAATATCTTTCATCGTATCCAGCAATTTTTCCAAATTTTGCTGGTCAGTAGCATTTTCACCTGCATAGCGGGCTGAATAGATACCCGGAGCGCCGCCAAGGATGTCTACAGATAGACCAGAATCATCAGCAATTGCGGGCAGGCCGGTAACTTGTGCGGCGTGGCGGGCTTTAAGAATGGCATTTTCAATAAATGTCAGCCCGGTCTCTTCGGCTGAATTTACGCCTAACTCAGTTTGAGCAACAATATTCAGACCAAAATCAGCCAGTAATTGTGCCAGTTCACGAACTTTTCCGGGGTTGCCGGTTGCCAGAACGACTTTTTGCATTATTTTGAGCTCAATTTAATTCTTATTTACTGTATCAGCCATGAAAGAACATCAGCGCGGAGATAGTTCAGTGCGTATAGGATCAAAATGACGATCATTGCTGAAAAATCAAGGCCGCCCATTGTTGGCATAATGCGGCGGATAGGTGCCATCAATGGCTCTGTTAGTTGCATCAAAACATAGTCAATCGGATTGCGTCCCTGGCTTATCCAGCTTAGTAGAGCACGTGCCAGCACCAACCAGAATATCAGTTTACCTGCTGCTGTCAGCAATTCAATTAACCCGATAGGGATGAAAAGTGTGAGGAAAGCAACCGCACCGGTACTGAACCAAAGTTGCATGATCAATTTAAACAATACCAGAACGTAAGCGACAACAATGGAGGCAGTATCGAGAGAACCAATAGACGGTATAACTCGGCGTAATGGCCGAACGATCGGTTGGGTCATTTTCACAATAAATTGGGCAAATGGGTTATAAAAATCACAACGAGCCCATTGCATCCATACACGAAGTAATAAAACAGCGATGTATAAATCCAGAACTGTGAATAGAATAAAGGTTAAAAATTGCATTTAGCAGCCTTGATAAAATTAAAATTGTTTTTCCATTTCCTGTGCCCGGCGAATAGCCGCCTGCATAGCGTTGGATACGGTTTCCGGCAATTTGCCTTCATAAAAAATACGTAATGCTTCCGCAGTAGTACCGCCTTTAGATGTTACCTGTTCACGCAGGGTTGCAAAAGGGAGATCTACATTTGATGCGGCCAGTGCCGCAGAACCTATTGCCGTTTGCAAAACAATTTCACGGGCTGTTTGGCTATCAAAACCTAGACGTTCTGCTTCCTGTTGCATTGATTCCATAAATAGGAAGAAATAAGCGGGTGCACTGCCTGCTACGGCGATAACGTCATTGATGCCATTTTCATCTTTTACCCAGTAGGTTTTACCAACACTGTTCATTAATGCTTGAGTGAAATCACGGTCAGACTGACTGACTTGCTCAGATGCGAATAATCCGCTCACCCCTTGACTAATTAATGCCGGCGTGTTTGGCATGATACGAACAATATTGAGTTTGTCTTGTAATAAAGCATCAAAACGTGCAACGGAAATACCTGAAGCAATAGACAGAACCAGCTTGTTACTGAAATCTACATTTTCTTTCAGAGGCTGGCAGACATCTGCCATGACTTGCGGTTTTACCGTCAGAACAACAACGTCTGCTTCCTGTGCGTAGCGAATATTGTCACTACCGCTGTTAACGCTATACTCTGTTGCTAGTGCATCGCGGCGAGTATGACTTGGTGCGCAGACATTAATCAGCTCAGCAGGGTACCCTCCTTTTACTAATCCAGCTATGATGGCGTGAGCCATATTACCTGCACCAATAAAGGTAATTTTACGTTTCTCCATTGAATACCTCGTAGCATTGAAATGGTTAATTGTGATACTGACGTGCACCGAAAATTGCTGTTCCAATTCGTACTAATGTGGAACCACAATTAATAGCGGCAGCCATATCATCAGTCATCCCCATTGAAAGAGTATCTATTTGAGGATATTTCGTTTTCAGGTTAAGGAAGGCTTGTTCCATCCTCCTGAAAACCATTAATTGATGTTCATAGTCAGGTTCTGGTGCCGGGATTGCCATTAAACCACGGAGCCTTACATTCGGCAGTTTGTTCACTTCGGTTGCCAGCGTTGATAGTTCATCAAGTTGAATACCTGATTTGCTCCGTTCATCACTGATATTTATTTGAATAAGAATATTCAGCGGTTCCATTCCCTCCGGGCGTTGTTCGTTCAGGCGTTGTGCTATTTTCAAGCGGTCAATGGTATGGCACCAGTTAAAATTTTCTGCCACCAAACGGCTTTTATTAGACTGTAACGGACCGATAAAGTGCCATATCAAATCATTACAATTTGCAAAATACGCAATTTTTTCTACACCTTCCTGCACATAATTTTCACCAAACTGGCGTTGCCCGGCAGCGATTGCTTTTTCGATATTTTCCACAGGTTTGGTTTTACTGACTGCAAGCAAGGTAATTTCTTCTGGAACGCGTTCGCATTTCTGTGCGGCAATGGCTATGTGGGTCCTGACATCTTGTAAATTTTGTTCAATATTGTTCATGGTGACTCAGGAGATTAAAAAATGAATATGGATAAGCTAGTGGCCCTTAGTGTAAAGCATAATGCTTCAGATCTGCATCTTTGTATTGGGCAAGTTCCTGTATTACGTATAAATGGAGTGCTTTGTCCGCAAACTCAACTGCCATCTGTAAATAATCTATTGCTGGAAGAGTGGAGTAGGCAGTTTTTATCAGAAAATCAGCGACAACAGCTATTAACGAGTGGACATGTGGATTTTGCGTTGGAAACAGAAAATGGCCAACGATTGAGGGGCAACATTTTTTGTCAACACTCCGGGTTGTCAGTCGTTTTGCGTTTAATTCACTCTCAGTGTTCAACTCTGGAACAGCTAAAAGCACCTGAAATTATCCGTGAAATGGCTTTGCGGGAAGAGAGTGGGTTGATCCTGGTAACAGGTGCTACAGGCAGCGGGAAGTCGACAACGTTAACAGCCATTGTGGATATGCTGAATAGCCACTGTTGTCAGCACATTATTACATTGGAAGATCCCGTGGAATTTATCCACCATAGTCGCAATTGTCTGATACAACAACGGCAAATTGGATTGAATTCTCCTAGTTATCAGGAAGCGTTAAAAGGGGCTCTCCGGCAAGATCCTGATGTATTGTTGTTGGGTGAGTTGCGGGATAAAGAGACAATACGCTTGGCGTTAACCGCGGCAGAGACTGGGCATTTGGTATTGTCGACTTTGCATACCAGAGGTGCTGTACAGGCAATTGACCGGCTGGTGGATATTTTCTCCGCTGAAGAAAAAGGGTGGGTACGTAGCCAGCTAGCAGGCAGCCTGAAAGCTGTGATAGCACAGCAATTAGTCTCTGCCCAAGGAGGAGGACGAGTTGCTATATATGAAGTATTGGTAGTTAATCAGGCAGTGAGTCATCTGATACGAGAAGGAAAAAATCATCAAATAACAACACTTATGCAGACGGGCGCTGCCAGTGGGATGCAAACTTATGAGCAAGGCTGGCAGCAGCGTAAATTACAGGGATTACTGGCAGAGCAAACAGAAAGGAAGATCAAAGAGAATGCTATCAGTTAATTGCGAATCGCGGTTATATGGTTGCTGTTAATAGTGCTGTTCAAACCAGCTTTCCAGAATAATAACAGCGGAAGTAGCATCTACTTTTCCTTTATTTAAGGCTTTATAACCCCCTCGGTCGAACAGATGGGCACGGGCTTCAACCGTTGTCAGGCGTTCATCTTGGAGTTGAACTTGTACGCCAAACCGGCCATGTAGCCGGTTTGCAAATTTACGTGCTTGCACTGTGACGAATTGCTCAGTGCCATCCATATTGAGGGGAAGGCCAACGATAACCAGATCAGGTTGCCATTCTTTAAGTAATTTTTCGATTTGCCCCCAATTGGGGATACCATCTGTGGCTTTAAACGAGGTTAATGCTCTGGCGGTGCCCGTGATTTCTTGTCCAATGGCTGCGCCGATGCTGCGGGTGCCAAAATCGAAGGCCATTATTGTACGGTTATTCATCTATGCATGTCCTGCCTGTGGGGCAATATTATAGATATTGATTCCGAGCAAAGATGCGGCTTCACGCCAGCGGTCCGCAATGGGTGAGTTGAAAATAATGTGTGGATCAGCGTTTGCTGTTAGCCAGCTATTCTCCATTATCTCTTTTTCAAGTTGACCCTTTTCCCAACTGGCATACCCCAACGTGACCAATATCTGTTTTGGTTGGCGTGGTGTACCCAAGGTTTCAAGGACGTCTTTGGAGGTGGTGATCATTGTGTCATCGGAAATTTTGATACTTGAATTGAAACCTGGTTTTGGTGTGTGCAATATAAAACCATGATCTTCAGCAAGTGGACCACCAGTCATAACAGGCTTGTTTAGATTGATACTTTCATCCCGATCTTCTGGTGATATTTTCAGCTTTTGTAAAACTTTCCGAACAGAGATTTGCTCAATAGGTTTATTTATCACCAATCCCATTGCCCCATTTTCATTGTGTTCACATATGTAAACAACTGAGCGTTTGAAATAGGGATCAGATAATGAAGGCATGGCGATAAGAAAATAGTGCTGTAGATTCATTTTTTTTCTAGTAATTAACCTGGCTATGTAAGGATTATTTAGCCCAACAGTATGTGGGCTAAAAGTATAAATGACAAACCTTGACAGGCAAATTCGTGAAAAGAATTTTTTATTTCTCTAATCGTTCTTCAATTGCATTCATTAACATGCCAATGATTGAAATATCAGGGAAAGCGGCTTCTATCTCGCGTGCACAGGTTGGACTGGTGACATTAATTTCAGTCAGTTTGTCACCAATGATGTCCAGACCAACAAAGATTAACCCTTTTTCTTGCAAAGTTGGAGCAACAGCTCTGGCGATAGCCCAGTCACTTTCTGAAAGCGGGCGAGCTTCACCACGGCCACCCGCAGCAAGATTACCACGGGTTTCACCTTGGGTAGGGATACGAGCCAGGCAATAAGGAACGGGTTCGCCATTGATAATTAATACTCGTTTATCACCTTCTTTTATGGCCGGTAAGAAATTCTGCGCCATGCAGAAGCGATTGCCATGTTCTGTTAGAGTTTCAATAATAACACTAACGTTTGGGTCATCTTTTTTCAGGCGGAATATCGATGCACCGCCCATACCATCTAGTGGTTTAAAGATGACATCTCCGTGTTTCTGGTGGAATTCACGTAAGTGAGCGGCATTGCGAGTCACTAATGTATCTGGTGTTAAATCAGGGAACCAGGCTGTGAAGAGTTTTTCGTTACAATCGCGTAGGCTTTGTGGTTTATTGACAATGAGAGAGCCTTTCTCTTCCGCGCGTTCCAAAATATAAGTGGCGTAAATGTATTCAGTATCAAATGGTGGATCTTTGCGCATCAGGATGACATCCAATGTTTCCAGTGCTAGATCTTGTTCTCTATCGAATTGGTACCATTGTTGTGGATGGTTTTCTACCTGCAATAAGCGGGTACGTGCGCGGGCTTCCCCTTGGTGCAGATAGAGATCACTCATCTCCATATAATGGAGTTCCCAGCCGCGACGTTGTACTTCTAATAGCATGGCAAAACTGGTGTCTTTCTTGATGTTGATGGATGAAATGGGGTCCATCACTATGCCGAGTTTGATCATTCTTTCTCCTTAACCCAAATCGCCGAAACGCACTTGTAATGCAGTAATTGCGGTGAGCGCTGTCGTTTCTGTTCTCAGTACCCGTGGTCCTAATAGGATATCAGTAAATTGGTAATTAGCTGTCATAGCAATTTCATCTATCGATAATCCACCTTCCGGGCCGATCAGTAAACGCACTTTTTCTACAGGTAAAGGTAGGGTATTGATGCTTTGGCTGGCTCGTGGATGTAGATTTAATTTTAAACTGCCATCATTTTCTGCACACCAGTGCTCAAGTTGCATCACTGGGCGAATTTCAGGTACACGGTTACGACAGCATTGCTCACAGGCAGCAATAGCAATTTTCTGCCACTGCTGAAGTTTTTTAGCCAGCCGTTCTCTATCCAGCTTTACACCACAGCGTTCAGAAATTAAAGGCGTAATAACATTTACCCCTAATTCTACAGATTTTTGAATGGTGAATTCCATTTTCTCACCACGGGATATGACTTGCCCCAGATGGAGATTAAGTGGTGATTCATTATCGGCGAGTTCGCTATTGCTGATATGTACTTTGACAGATTTTTTGCTAGCTTCGGTAATCTGAGCGTTGAAGATCTGATTGCTGCCATCAAACAGTTGTAACTGTTGGCCATGAGTCATTCTGAGTACCCGCCCAACATGGTTAGCCGCCTCATCACTCAGATAAATTTCAGTATTCGATGAGAGTAATTCCGGGTGATATACGCGGGGTATACGCATGTTTTTCTTTCCTTATACATAAGGCCATAAATAATGGAGGGTATGATAAGGGAGGCTTAATCCAATTATCAAGTTATCTCGATGCGGATTGTTATCTCTGAATAAATGTTGCGAGTCTGCTCGCATATTTATATCTTATTTGACTTTTTTATGTTTATTTTGTTGTTTTAATGTAGTGGTGTTTATTATTATCTTTTTATGCCAAAAACATAATGAATATTTGTTTTATTATTTGGTTAAAATATTCATTGTATAATTAAGCTGGAGGTGTTTTATTAAATGGATTTTAATATTAAGGTTATTGTTTTAGCTGTTTTTATTGGAATAGTGTCTGGAATGATTCTGAATAAAGCGATATCTGTATTTATTAAAATTACTTATGGATATGAAAAAATAGCTTTCGGTTATTTTCAGATTGAATTAGTGACACTGTTTATAACGGCTTTTTTTGTGATTTATTTTTCATTGAGTTTTCATTCATATATTGTTTTAATGTTTGTTTTGATATTTACTTGGATGCTAATTATACTTTCTTTTATTGATGTAAAAATTAGGTTGTTGCCAGATATAATAAATTACCCACTTTTATGGTTAGGGTTATTATTGAATTTAAATCAAACTTTTGTGTCTATTGAACAAGCTGTGACAGGTGCGATTGCGGGTTATTTGGTTTTATGGTCGCTCTATTGGTTATTCAGAATAATCTGTCATAAAGAGGGATTAGGATATGGCGATTTTAAATTAATGGCGGCGGTTAGTGCTTGGTTGGGGGTTGGTGCAATTCCTTTATTAATGTTCTTATCCTCATTGTTTGGTATTATTGGATGCGTGTGGCAATGGAGAATGCGAGAAAATTATCAGGATGCTATGGCTTTTGGTCCTTATATAGCTATTTCTGCGATCATAATGATTTATCTGAACTTGCAGGGAATGGATGGATTATTTTGGATGGCGCCCGATAGCTAAATAAGATATGGGCGCCAGTAGTTAAAATTGTGGTATTAAAAAATTGTGGTATCAAAACTGATAGTGAATCAGCATATCTTGCCAACGTTTAGGTTGCCCCAAATATTTATCAAGAGAAATAATAGATAGCTCGTTTCTGTTATTTTCTAAAATAAACGTAGGGAAGCCTGAGCCGCCAACTTTTGCCAATAATTCACGGCTTTTCCTGATATGTTGGAGACTTTCTGATTCGTTATTCAATATCAGCTCTTGCTGGAACTGTTCTGAATCAAGCTGTAGTTCATTTGCTAAATTCAATAATGTTTCAGTTTCGCTGACTTTTAGTCCACGAACATAATGCGCTTTTTGTACTGCCAGTAACATTTCGACACCTTTAACAGCCAACTTTTCTGCTGCAAGAATGGCTGATATTGGTGGTAATGAATCCATAATCAGTGACTTATCATTTAACAGTGTAACATATTGCTCACTGAAAATTTGCCCGGTCAGGCTTGCGATCCGTTTATCCTGACTAAGGACATAATCACGCCATGTGCTGTCTATTTGGCGTCTATTATCACCTGTTAGCATTCCGCCGCCATGCAATTCAATTTTCACATTTGCGACCTCTTTTGCTGCTTGTATCAGAGAGGAAACGCCATAGCACCAGCCACATAGTGGATCATAGATATAATGCAGAGTCATTCCGGGCATATTACTTATTCCTGAAAAAGGGTTAATTCACTTATTGGGGCCACTTCATTTCGCCTTTCAGCACCTTAGCACTTAATTCGAGACTGGATTTGTCTCCAAGTTTTGGATAGTGTTTCTCCATTGCGGCTATTAGCGCTTTTGAATCTTTCGCTTTTGCCAGCTCTTTCTCAAAAATAGTCAGGTACTTCTGCGTGAAATGAACGGATTCCAACGTCATTGGCGTGTTACCAAGGAAATGTCCCGGAACTACAATTGTCGGTTTTAGCTCTTTTATACGATCTAATGTCTGCATCCAGTTTTTACGAGACTCTTTAGTCTGTGTATCCGCCATCCAGACATGAATGTTGCTTGAAACGGTGACACCGCCTACTACCGCTTTTAGTTTTGGTATCCAAACGAAAGTACGGTCAGCCGCAGGGCCATCAAGACCTTCGACGATCAGTTTTTCACCATCAACTGTAAAAGTGTGACCTTCCAGTAGTTGCGGCACGATGACTTTTTTGGGTGCCTGTTCTTTCAGGACACCTCCCCAATAAGCCAGTTTGCCATCTTTGGTCTTGTTGATTTCTTTAATTGTTTCTGGTGATGCAATGACTTTGGCATCAGGGAATGCTTTGGTCAGTACTTCAAGGCCGAAATAGAAATCAGGATCGGACTGACTGATATAAATGGTTGTCAGCTTTTTTCCGGTATCTTTAATTCTTTTGACCAGTGCTTCAGCATCATTTTTTTGAAACTGAGCATCGATCAGTACAACTTCTTTATCTCCACTGATGATTTCAGAAGAGACAGGAAATAGGCTTTTCTCACCCGGATTATAAACATCCAGTTTGAGATCAGCGGCTTGTGCCAGAGAAATGGTACCCAAGGAAAGGATACCTGCCAGCGCAATATTTAGTGTTGTTTTGCGAGTCATGATTGAATTCCTGATGTTGTGTGAACGAGGTTCATAATAAGTTGCGTTTTTCGATGGAAAAACCGCATAATTGGTAATTATTTGTTGCATAAATCGAGCTAATTGATGGATAGAATCACTGCTGCGCAAGTGTTCACTATAATTGTAGAACAAGGCAGCATGATTGCTGCATCGGAACGGTTAGATATGTCGCGGGCAATGGTATCCCGTTATTTGGCTGAAATGGAAAAGTGGGCGGGAGTACGTCTGTTACATCGTACGACGAGAAAGATCAGCCTGACATCAGCAGGAGAGATCGCCTATCAGCGCAGCCGTAAGTTATTGCAATTGTCGGAAGAGATACCTGTTCATCAACCAGTAGAAGCGCAGGAGCTGAGTGGTCTTTTGCGGATAAGCAGTTCTCAATCTCTGGCAGTAAGCGCGTTGTCTGTAGCGATTCCTGAGTTTATGCAGATTTATCCTCAGATAGCTATTGATATGCAAATAAGCAATAAGGCAATAAATTTGGTCGAGGAGCGGATAGATTTAGCGTTACGCATCACGAATAATCTGGAACCGAATTTGATCGCCAGACCGTTATCGACATGTCATTCTGTGGTTTGTGCCGCCCCTTGTTATCTGGCGGGAAAAATGCTCCCGCAAAAGCCTGCTGATTTAGCCCTGCATAACTGTATGACTTATAACTTTTTTGGTAAAAGTCTTTGGTTATTTGAACATCGAGGGGAAAAATATTCTGTTCCTGTTAGCGGTACTTTGAGTGCCAATGAATCGATGGTGTTAATGGAAGCAACATTGCAAGGTGCGGGAATCGCCATGCAACCTTATTATTCTGTTGCTTCGCATTTGGCGTCAGGAAAATTGATTCAGTTGTTGCCAGAATATCGACCTCAAGCTATGGGAATTTATGGTATTTATGCCAGCCGTCAAAATATGCCCGCAACGCTGAGGGCATTACTGGATTTTCTGGTTCAATGGTTTGCTTCCTCTCCATACTGGCAAGCACTAATGCTGAAAAGCTGACTTTAGTTTCTGAGGAAACAGAGCAACTTGTGCTTTTAGGTGCTCAATAAAAGTATCGACTGGGGCGGAAGAAGGACGGTGAATGGGTTTTATCAGGCTGACAGTAAAAGGAATGTTAATACTAAATGGGCGAGCGCATATTTCAGATTTGCCATGACTGTCTAGATAATCGAGTACGGTCAGTGGGTTGACAATAGAAACACCAATGCCTTCTCGCACCATTGCACATACTGATGCAGCACTGTGAGTTTCCATAATCATGCGGCGGCGAATATGGTGTTCTGTGAATATTCCATCAATGAGCTGACGGTAACTATCTGTTATTGAAAGGCTGATGAAATTTTGTTGGTTGAAATCTTCTGGAGTCAATAGCGGTTTATGACTGAGAGGATGAGCGGCAGGCAATACGCAAATTTCATTTAGTGTGATCAGTGTTTCTCTCTGTGTACCCGGTGGTGTCTGCAAATGTTCTGTCAGACCCAGATCATGGCGTTGAGCTGAGAGCCACTCTTCCAGTAGAGGTGACTCCTGTGGAATGATGGTTAAATTAGTGTCAGGGTATTGACGGGTGAAGTGGTGGCAAACTTTCGGTAACAGTGATTGAGAAAATACCGGCAGGCAGGCAATGGAAAGCTGAGCATGTTGAAATTTACGTATGTTGTCAGCCGCATTCATTATTCTTTCAAGTCCATAATAAGAGCGCTGTACTTCTTCAAAAAGGCGCAATCCTTGTGCTGTCGGATGCAGGCGGCCTTTTACTCGGTCAAATAGTTTGAATTTTATTAGATGCTCGAATCGTGCTAATTCGCGACTGACGGTTGGTTGTGATGTTTGTAATAAAATAGCCGCTTCTGTCAGGTTTTTTGTCGTCATTACCGCATGGAAGATTTCAATATGGCGCCATGAACAAGAAGACATAAATTGTTCCTTCGAAAGATAATTCTATATCACAGATGAATAAACTATAACGAAATGGATATTTTTATTCCTGTTTTTTACTGCCAATAATGGGTTATCTGTTGACTTTGTGAGAGAAACCCTGATGAGTGCTTTTACCTACAATTTTACCCGCAATAGTTGTCCTAATCTGATAGCGGAGAATTTGAGTTGTTTGCCAGAAACGTACGGTACTCCATTATGGGTTTACGATAGTGAAAAAATTATCCAAAAAATCAAATCATTATGTCAGTTTGATGTGGTTAGGTTTGCGCAGAAAGCTTGTTCTAATACTCATATTTTGCGCCTGATGCGTGAATATGGTGTGAAAGTTGATGCCGTTTCATTAGGAGAAATTGAGCGTGCTTTACGGGCAGGGTTTTGTCCAGGACAAGAAATGGCAGACATCGTTTTCACTGCTGATTTAATTGATGTGTCGACGCTGCAAAGAGTAACTGAATTGGATATTCCGGTTAATGCGGGTTCTATCGATATGTTGGAACAGATTGGTCAATATAAAAAAGGGCACCCGGTGTGGCTGCGGATCAATCCTGGGTTTGGTCATGGTCATAGCCAGAAGACGAATACGGGCGGGGAAAACAGTAAACATGGTATTTGGTATCAGGATCTGCCACTGGCAATTGAGAAAATCCGCCACTATGGATTGAAATTGCTTGGTTTACATATGCATATTGGCTCTGGTGTTGATTATCATCACCTTGCCAGTGTGTGTAATGCGATGGTTGAACAGGTTATTCTTTGTGGTGAAGATATTCAGGCAATTTCAGCCGGCGGCGGTTTATCGACGCCTTATCATCAGGGTGATGAACGAATCGATATCGCTCATTATTTTGGGTTGTGGGATGATGCGCGTAAAAGGATTGAGCAGCATTTAGGTCATAAAGTTGAGCTGGAAATTGAACCGGGACGTTTTTTGGTGGCGGAATCTGGCGTTCTGATGACAGAAGTTCGGGCGGTTAAGCAGATGGGGAACCGTAATTATGTGCTGGTGGATGCGGGATTTAATGACTTAATGCGTCCAGTAATGTATGGCAGTTATCACCATATCTCAGTTTTGCCTGCTGATGGACGTAAGATTGAGCAATTGCCATTGCAGGAAACGTTAGTTGCGGGGCCGTTATGTGAATCCGGTGATATCTTTACGCAGGTTGAAGGCGGAGGGATTGCGCCAAGAACGTTGCCGCCGGTTCGGGTTGGCGACTATCTGGTTTTTCATGATACGGGTGCTTATGGTGCGTCAATGTCCTCCAATTACAACAGCCGTCCGCTTATCTCTGAGGTGTTGTTTGTTAATGGTAGCCCCCAATTAATTCGTCGTCGCCAAACGATTGAAGAGTTATTAGCATTGGAAGAAGTATCTTGTGCCTCTACGTCATAAAATACGGGGCGATATTTGTTAAGATATCGCCCCGTGATTAATTTAGTGCTTAACTCTCTTTAGTCGTCAGTTTCAGGCGGCTTCTGTTCTCAGTTTTTCAACGCGGGCAGGAACAGCCAGTGCTTCTGCTTCAAACTCATCGACGTTGATAGAACGTAGACGGCTTGCTTCGGCACGTTTCAGAATTTCGGCTTCGTCTGGCGTGATCTTACGTTCTGCCAGCGCTTGTTCTGCCAGTTTATCAAGTCGAGTAAAACCAAGGCGTTTACCTGCTTCGCGACTCAAACGGGCATGGATCGGTTCTGCGGCAATAATATCATGCAGGGCTTCTTCCAGTAATCCGTGAGGATTGTGCTCGCTTGGTGTCAGATATTGACCACGGCCAATGCGATCACGGGTAGCCGACGGTTGTTGTAAGATCTGGGCCAGTTTGTGATCCAGACGGTCAGATGGGGCTGAATGTACACGCCCTAGAGGGAAGACGATAACACGCATCAGGCTGGCGACCAGACGATTAGGGAAGTTACTCAGTAAATTATCTATCGCTTGTTCTGCCTGATACAAACTATCTTGAACGGCCCAATGAACTAGCGGCAAATCTTCTTTTTGACGACCTTCATCGTCGTAGCGTTTCAATGTCGCGGAAGCCAGATAGGTTTGACTCAGAACATCTCCAAGACGGGCGGAGACACGTTCACGGCGTTTCAGGCTACCACCTAATACCCCCATTGCCACATCTGATAATAGCGCAAGGTTGGCACTCAGGCGGTTTAATTGTTGATAGTAACGGCGTGTTGCATCATTGACCGGCGTGCTACTGGTGCGGCCGTTGGTTAAGCCAAGCCAGAAGCTGCGTAACGTGTTACTGACAACGTGACCAAGATGCCTAAACAATGCCTTATCAAAATCTTTAATACGGTTATTTTCAGCCGCGGCCATTTCGTCAAGTACATAAGGATGGCAGCGGATAGCGCCTTGACCGTAGATAATCATGTTGCGGGTCAAAATATTAGCGCCTTCAACGGTAATGGCGATAGGTGCGCCTTGATAAGCGCGGGCCAGGAAGTTGGATGGACCAAGGCAAATCCCTTTACCACCGGCAATATCCATTGCATCAATAACAGATTTTTGGCCTCGGTGAGTACAGTGATATTTGACGATAGCGGATAACACAGAGGGTTTCTCACCTAGCATAATACCGGTTGTTGCAAGCGTTGAAGCAGCATCCATCAGATAGGCGTTACCGGCAATGCGTGCCAGTGGTTCTTCAATCCCTTCCATTTTACCAATTGGCATTTTGAATTGGCGGCGGATATAAGAGTATGCGCCAATCGCCATCGCAACGCTTTTCAAACCGCCGGTTGCATTTGATGGCAGAGTGATACCGCGGCCAACAGACAGACACTCAACCAGCATACGCCAGCCTTGTCCGGCCATTTTTGGCCCACCAATAATGTAGTCGATCGGAACAAAGATATCTTTACCGCGAGTTGGACCATTCTGGAATGGAATATTCAATGGGAAATGGCGATGACCAATTTCTACTCCTGGTACATTGGTCGGGATCAATGCACAGGTAATGCCCAATTCTTCTGTATCACCCAATAAATGGTCAGGGTCAGACAGTTTGAAAGCCAGACCGAGTACGGTAGCGATAGGGGCAAGTGTGATATAACGTTTGTTCCAGGTCAGGCGCATACCGAGAATTTGTTCACCTTGCCATTCTCCCATACAGACTACGCCTGTATCTGGGATTGATCCGGCATCAGAGCCAGCTTCCGGGCTGGTCAGTGCGAAACATGGGATCTCTTCACCACGGGCAAGCCCAGGTAGATAGTGGTTCTTCTGCTCTTCGGTGCCATAATGCTGTAATAATTCACCAGGGCCGAGAGAGTTAGGTACACCTACGGTAATTGCTAGAATGCCGGATGTACCTGCTAATTTTTGCAGGACTCGTGCTTGAGCATAGGCTGAGAACTCCAGACCGCCATACTCTTTTTTAATGATCATGGCGAAGAAGCGGTGTTCTTTCAGGTAACGCCATAACTCAGGTGGTAAATCAGCAAGTTCATGGCTTATCTGGAAATCATTGGTCATGCGGCAAGCTTCTTCTACCGGGCCATCCAGAAATGCTTGTTCTTCAACGGTTAACTGAGGCTTTGGATAGTCATGTAATTTTTTCCAGTCGGGTTTACCGCGGAACAGTTCGCCTTCCCACCAGGTAGTACCTGCATCAAGAGCTTCTTTTTCCGTGCGAGATAGAATTGGCATTACTTTACGGAAGGCTTTTAAGGCCGGAACAGTCAGTAAGGAGTGGCGCATTGGCGCAAAATTCAGCGGGAACAGAATAATGGCCATGGGTAACAACATCCAGTAGCTCCATGCATCAATAACGCCCATCAAGACGGTATAGACAAGGAGCAGTAAGCTGCTAAGACTGAGATTGACTTTGTGATAGCAAAGTATCCCAATCAATACTAAGAATAGAATAATACTCAATGTGGTCATAATAAAAGCTCCTGGTTAATCTCAGGGTCAGATAAGTCATCAGAGGTCGGACCTGTTGTGGTGTTCTTCTCTTTTTTAGACCAGGAAATTGCTTTTAGCAATATCTTTACATCTTAATTACAATGTAGCTCACAAACTCATGGTGATCGGTGGCGGCTTAATTCTCCAGAAATGTAATGTTGTCTTCTTTCAATTCTCTTGATCCGGTAAACTGCCCTTCGGCACAACATTAAAGATTACCTGACCGAAGTGAGGAGCCTATGTATCAAGACCTGATCCGTAGTGAATTGAGCGAAGCCGTGGATACGCTGGCAAAGTTTTTAAGTGACGATGCAAATATTGAAGCAATTCAAAAAGCAGCAGTATTACTGGCTGATTCATTTAAAGCGGGCGGCAAGGTATTGTCCTGCGGTAATGGGGGTTCGCATTGTGATGCGATGCATTTTGCTGAAGAATTAACCGGCCGTTACCGCGAAAATCGTCCTGGCTATCCGGCGATTGCAATTTCTGATGTCAGCCACCTTTCCTGCGTCAGTAATGATTTCGGGTATGAATTTGTTTTTTCTCGTTATGTGGAAGCGGTTGGGAAAGAGGGGGATGTGTTACTGGGTATTTCTACTTCCGGTAATTCCGGTAATATTATCAAAGCAGTAGAAGCTGCCCGCGTAAGAGGCATGAAAGTCATTACGCTGACAGGCAAGGATGGCGGTAAAATGGCAGGAACCGCTGATGTGGAAATTCGTGTCCCGCATTTTGGTTATGCAGATCGTATTCAGGAAATTCATATCAAAGTTATTCATATCCTGATTCAACTTATTGAAAAAGAAATGGTTAAAGTTTGATTTTATACCCTATGGATTTCAAGATGGATCGCGGCGGCAAGGGAGCGAATCCCCGGGAGCATAGATAACGATGTGACCGGGGTGAGTGAGTGCAGCCAACAAAGAGGCAACTTGAAAGATGACGGGTATTATAGGCTACAGAGGTGGGCAATGTGTGAGTTACTTGGCATGAGTGCAAATGTGCCAACAGATATCTGCTTTAGTTTAGGTGGTCTGATTCAACGGGGGGGTCATACTGGGCCTCATAAAGATGGTTGGGGGATCACATTTTATGAGGGGCGGGGCTGTCGCACATTTAAAGATCATCAACCCGGTTACAATTCGCCCGTTGCTCGCTTTGTACAAGAGTACCCGATTAAATCTAGAGTGGTGGTTTCTCATATCCGGCAGGCTAACCGCGGTAATGTTGCGTTGGAAAATACTCATCCTTTCATTCGTGAGATGTGGGGACGCAACTGGACTTATGCCCATAATGGGCAACTTCGGGGCTATCGGCAGCTTGAAACCGGTCAGTATCGTCCCGTTGGACAAACGGATAGTGAACATGCTTTTTGCTGGATTTTACAGCGACTTTCACAAAAATATCCAAGAACTCCCTCGAACTGGCCTAAGGTTTTTCGTTTTATCGCCTCACTCGCAGATGAACTCAGCAAAAAAGGCGTATTCAATATGTTGCTGTCGGATGGGCGTTTTGTGATGGCATATTGTTCAACCAACCTTTATTGGATTACCCGTCGGGCACCGTTTGGAAAAGCAAAACTTCTGGATCAGGATATTGAAATTGATTTTCAACAACATACACAGCCGGATGATGTTGTTTCTGTCATTGTTACTCAACCTTTGACGGGTAATGAAGCTTGGAATCGTATTGAGCCGGGTCGCTATGCACTATTTCATCTTGGTGAACGCATATTGTGATTGATGCTGCAAAAGTGGCGATTTTTCAGGTGTAGCATTAACCACATATTGGCCGTTAATGACGCTAATCGTTGCTGGCCGGTGATTTTTTACAAAATACTCATAGGCTGGCTGTAATTGTAGCCAAAACATGTAATAGGAGGATGAACGGTGGCGTAACATATTCTGCGGTGTCATTCTGAATGGATAAATACTGATATTAATTTCATACTGCCCGCGCAATAATGCACTTTCTACATAATCGTAGATTTCATCCATGTAACCATTAGTCATAGCGTAACAACCGACAGATTTACACTCGCCGTGGATCATTAAATAGTTACCGGAATAGCCTCTGAATTTATCGTATTCATTTGGAAAACCGAGATTAATAGATCGGTAATATCGACTATTTGGATTGAGCTGATGGGGTTTTACACGATAGAAACCTTCCGGGCTTTTCAGGTCACCTTCTGTGGTTTTGGGACCAAGGCCGCCAGAGTAATTACAGATGGGGTAGCTTTTAGACAGTTGGTAGCTTCCATGACCATTTTTAGTATAAAGCTCCAGTATCCGCTCTTCTTTGAATATTTGGATAAAGACAGGAGAGCCGGTCTGCGCGGGAGAATTTTGCTTCAATTGGACTAAAATATCCTCAGCATAGACAGGAGTAAATGAACTAAATAACAACAATATTATTGCAGAAAAAGCCGCGGTTTTTTTCATGTGACTACCATAATAGCGACGTAGCGGACTGACTAAAAATTTAGCTTAAGATTGCCATGAGTTATCGACTTTGTGAATAGAAAATGACGATGATAACTTTATCACTACAAAGTGATTGTTAGGTTAAAATATAATCTGTTGTCGGTAAAGGTGATATAAATATTCGTTTTTTGCGAACTGTTAATGGTTCAGCGCCAAAATTATTCCTGTTTGCTTGAACTAAATCACTTGATTAGTCAGACAGTCTAAGAAGGGAGATGTTAAAATTGCCGCCCGGAGATTAACAGAAAATCGTAATAATTATCGGAGAATTATCACCTGGGCACGCTTCGTGACTTAAGGGGCTTTTTATAGAGTAGCTATGTTACCACCAGGTAATCTGTAGCATATGATTTAATTGATAAACTTGTGCAAATCTTATGATTAAAATTAAAAAAGGACTCGACCTCCCGATTGCAGGAGCGCCTGCTCAAGTAATAGAAGACGGTCCGACGATTCGCCATGTAGCACTGTTGGGTGAAGAGTATGTTGGAATGCGTCCTTCTATGTTGGTTAAGGAAGGTGAGCATGTTAAGAAGGGCCAGATTCTTTTTGAAGATAAAAAGAATCCAGGCGTGGTTTTTACCAGTCCGGCCTGTGGGCAGATTGTGGCGATTAACCGTGGTGAACAACGTATTTTGCAGTCAATTGTGATTGAGATAACGGGAGATGAACAGGTTGATTTTGACCGTTATGATCGTTCCCAACTTTCTCAGTTATCCCGAGAACAAGTGGAAAAGAATCTGATTGATTCTGGGTTATGGACTGCACTGCGTACCCGTCCTTACAGTCGAACTCCTGCTCCCGGCTCCTCGCCAAAAGCAATTTTTGTAACCGCGATGGATACTCAGCCTCTGGCTGCAAATCCACAGGTTATTATTGCTACCGATGAAGAGGCTTTTGTTGATGGTCTGAATGTGCTGACTAGACTGACCGAAGGTAAAGTCCATGTTTGCCATAGTGCAGGAAGCTTGCCGAGTGTCGGCAATAATGCACAAATCACTTATAATCAGTTCTCTGGTCCGCACCCTGCGGGATTAGCTGGAACTCACATTCACTTTATTGAACCCGTCAGTGCGACTAAAACGGTATGGCACCTGGGATATCAGGATGTGATTGCTATCGGAAAATTATTCACTACCGGTACACTTTATACTGATCGTGTCATTGCACTGGCCGGTCCACAGGTTGAGAAACCCCGTCTTATACGTACTTGCTTAGGGGCTGATCTGCTTGAGTTAACTCAGGAGCAGCTTAAAGAGGGTGAAAACCGTATTATTTCGGGTTCCGTATTGTGCGGTACTCAGTCAGATGAGGTTCATCACTATCTTGGTCGTTTCCACACTTTGGTTTCCGTTTTGCTTGAAGGTCGCGAAAAAGAGCTATTTGGTTGGATAATGCCGGGTATCGATAAATTTTCAATCACCCGCACCACCATTGGTCATTTCCTGAAAAATAAGCGCTTTGCTTTTTCAACGACAATGAATGGTGGTGAACGTTCTATGGTACCAATCGGTAACTATGAGCGTGTTATGCCTTTGGATATCATGGCAACCCATTTACTGCGGGATCTGCTGGCGGGTGATACCGATAGTGCTCAGGCACTGGGTTGTCTGGAGTTAGATGAGGAAGACTTAGCGCTTTGTACCTATGTCTGTCCTGGCAAGTATGAATATGGTCCGGTACTGCGTGAAGTGCTGACTAAGATTGAGCAGGAAGGATGATTTCATGGGCCTGAAAAACTATTTTGAAAAAATTGAGCACCATTTTGAGCCCGGGGGCAAATTAGAAAAATATTATCCGTTGTATGAAGCGGTAACGACGATTTTCTATACACCGGGTACAGTAACTGCTGGCCGTGCCCATGTCCGTGATGCTATCGATCTAAAGCGCATGATGATCATGGTATGGCTGGCGGTATTCCCGGCAATGTTCTGGGGAATGTATAACGTTGGTCAGCAGGCGATTCCTGCGTTGTATCATTTATACAGTGGCGCAGAATTACAACAACTTTTGGCATCTGACTGGCACTATCGGGTTGCTCAGTTTTTGGGGGCGTCACTGACACCGGATGCGGGTTGGAACAGTAAAATGTTGCTTGGTGCAACTTACTTTTTGCCCGTTTATATCGTTGTATTTGTGGTTGGCGGCTTCTGGGAAGTGCTGTTTGCCCTTATCCGTAAGCATGAAATTAACGAAGGATTTTTCGTTACTTCTATTTTATTTGCGTTGATTGTTCCACCAACTATTCCTCTGTGGCAGGCGGCGCTGGGTATTACATTCGGTGTTGTCATTGCGAAAGAAGTATTCGGTGGTACAGGCCGTAACTTCCTGAACCCGGCACTGGCTGGCCGTGCTTTTCTGTTCTTTGCTTATCCGGCACAGATTTCGGGAGATTTAGTCTGGACTGCGGTTGATGGTTTCTCAGGCGCGACTCCGTTATCTCAATGGGCGGCTGGTGGTAGTCAGGGATTAGTGAATACCGTTACCGGTCAGTCTATTACCTGGATGGATGCTTTCATTGGTAATATTCCTGGCTCTATCGGTGAAGTGTCTACTCTGATGATTTTCATCGGTGGTGCAATTATCCTGTTTACCCGCATTGCTTCATGGCGCATTGTCGCCGGGGTGATGTTAGGTATGGTTGCAGCTTCCTACTTATTTAACGCTATCGGTTCAGATACTAACCCACTGTTTGCTATGCCGTGGTATTGGCATATGGTTCTGGGGGGTTTTGCTTTTGGTATGATTTTTATGGCGACCGATCCAGTGTCTGCTTCATTTACCGATAAAGGTAAATGGTGGTACGGCGTTCTGATTGGTGTAATGTGCGTTCTGATCAGAGTTGTTAACCCGGCATACCCGGAAGGTATGATGCTGGCGATTCTGTTCGCAAACCTGTTTGCGCCATTGTTTGATTATCTGGTAGTGCAGGCCAATATTAAGCGGAGAAAAGCCCGTGGCTAATGATAAACCAAAAAATAATGACAGCATCGGCAGAACATTTATCGTTGTTTTTGTGCTATGTCTCGTTTGCTCAATTGTGGTAGCAGGTTCTGCGGTAGGGCTGAAATCTCAGCAACAGGAACAAAAATTGCTGGATAAACAGCGTAATATCCTCGATGTTGCGGGGTTACTCAATCCACAGATGAGTGCCGATGAGGTTAAAGAAGCGTTCAAAAGCCGCATTAAAACTGAGTTATTGAATCTGGAGACGGCAACGCTTGAAAGCAGTCAGAGCAAGTTTAACCTGAACGATGCGTTGCGCAGTGATGATACCAGTATTGCATTACCACCTGAAAAGGATTTGGCGAAAATTCGCCGTCGCGCCAATATGGCCGAGGTCTATCTGGTGAAGAATGAACAGGGTAAAACTCGCGAAATCGTTCTGCCTATTTATGGTTCTGGCCTGTGGTCTGTTATGCATGCTTTTATCTCCGTTGATGTAGACGGCAAAACGGCTCGCGGTATCACTTATTATTCACATGGCGAAACGCCGGGATTGGGGGGAGAAGTGGATAACCCACAATGGCGTAAAAAGTGGATAGGTAAAAAACTGTATAACGATGAAGGCAATCCGGCGATCAAAATTGTTCGTGGCGGGGCTGCTGCCGATGACCCTTATGGTGTTGATGGCTTGTCTGGTGCGACTCTCACCTCTGCCGGTGTCCAGAATATGTTTAATTTCTGGTTAGGGGATAACGGTTTTGGTCCGTTCCTGAAAAAAGTACGCGAAGGAGCGTTGAAAGATGGCTGATAGTAAAGAAATAAAGCGAGTCCTTCTTGGGCCACTCTTGGATAATAACCCGATTGCATTGCAGGTTCTGGGGATTTGCTCAGCGCTGGCGGTAACAACCAAGTTAGAAACGGCGTTGGTAATGACAATAGCGGTAACATTGGTTACTGCCTTTTCCAGCTTTTTTATCTCGTTGATCCGTCATTACATCCCTGGCAGTGTGCGAATCATCGTCCAGATGGCTATTATTGCATCACTGGTTATCGTGGTAGATCAGATTTTGCAGGCTTATGCTTATGAAATTTCCAAGCAGTTGTCGGTATTTGTTGGCCTTATCATTACTAACTGCATCGTGATGGGACGTGCGGAAGCCTATGCGATGAAATCTCCACCCATTGAGAGCTTTATGGATGGTATCGGTAATGGTCTGGGTTACGGTGTTATTTTGGTAATGGTTGGTTTCCTGCGTGAGTTGTTTGGTTCCGGCAAACTGTTTGGAATTACTGTGATGGAGTCGGTACAGAATGGCGGTTGGTATCAGCCTAATGGTTTGTTCCTGTTAGCCCCTAGCGCGTTTTTCATTATTGGTATGCTGATTTGGGGTCTGAGGACTTTGAAACCGGCTCAGGTTGAGAAGGAGTAATGACAGCATGGAACATTTTATAAGCCTGTTTGTTCGCGCCGTTTTTATTGAGAATATGGCGTTGGCTTTCTTCCTCGGTATGTGCACTTTTTTGGCCGTATCGAAAAACGTCACAACGGCGTTTGGTCTGGGTATTGCCGTCACGGTGGTTTTGGGGATCTCTGTTCCTGCCAACAACCTGGTGTATAACTTGGTATTGCGTGACGGTGCATTGGTTGAAGGGGTTGATCTCAGTTTCCTAAACTTTATTACTTTTATTGGCGTGATTGCTGCATTAGTTCAGATTCTTGAAATGATCCTTGATCGTTATTTCCCTTCACTCTATAACGCGCTCGGCATTTTTTTACCACTGATTACCGTTAACTGTGCAATTTTTGGTGGTGTCTCTTTCATGGCGCAGCGTGATTATAGTTTTTCGGAATCCGTTGTATATGGTTTTGGCTCAGGTATAGGCTGGATGTTGGCGATTGTTCTGCTAGCTTCTATCCGTGAAAAAATGAAATATGCTGATGTTCCGGCAGGGCTGAAAGGATTGGGGATCACCTTTGTCACTACGGGTTTGATGGCATTGGGTTTTATGTCCTTCTCTGGTGTGCAGTTATAAGGGCGAGAAGCGTTCATGGATATAATAATTTTAGGCGTAGTGATGTTTACCCTAATTGTGTTGGTACTGACGGCGCTGATTTTGTTCGCAAAATCAAAGTTAGTTAACACTGGGGATATTAGGGTTGAAGTTAATGGTGATCCGGAAAAGAGCTTTACCGCTCCTGCCGGTGATAAATTGCTAAATATGTTGTCAAGCCAGGGGATTTTTGTCTCTTCTGCTTGTGGTGGTGGTGGCTCTTGTGGTCAGTGTCGCGTAAAGATTAAAGATGGCGGTGGCGACATTCTGCCAACAGAACTTTCTCACATTAGTAAACGTGAAGCGAAAGAGGGTTGCCGTCTGGCTTGTCAGGTCAATGTAAAACAGGACCTGAAAATTAAGTTACCGGAAGAGATATTCGGTGTTAAGAAATGGGAATGTGAAGTTATCTCCAACGATAACAAAGCCACTTTCATTAAAGAGCTAAAATTGAAGATCCCTGATGGGGAAGTTGTGCCTTTCCGTGCAGGTGGTTATATCCAGATTGAAGCGCAGCCACATATTGCTCGTTACGAGGATTATGATGTGCCGAAAGAATACCGTGAGGATTGGGATAAATTTAATTTGTTCCGTTTTGTTTCTGAGGTGAAAGAGCCAACAGTTCGTGCTTACTCAATGGCAAACTATCCAGAAGAACGCGGAATTATCATGCTTAACGTTCGTATTGCGACGCCGCCGCCAAAAAATTCAGAAGCGCCGCCGGGAATTATGTCTTCTTATATTTGGTCACTAAAGCCCGGTGATAAAGTGACTATTTCTGGTCCATTCGGTGAATTTTTCGCGAAAAATACTGATGCGGAAATGATCTTCATCGGTGGTGGCGCAGGTATGGCGCCAATGCGTTCTCATATCTTTGATCAGCTTAAGCGATTGAATTCCAAACGTAAGATTAGCTTCTGGTATGGCGCCCGTTCTAAACGTGAAATGTTCTATACAGAGGATTTCGATCAACTGGCGGCTGAAAATGAAAACTTTACCTGGAATGTAGCCCTATCTGATGCACTGCCAGAAGATAACTGGGATGGTCACACCGGCTTTATCCATAATGTTCTGTATGAGAATTATTTGAGGGATCATCCGGCTCCAGAAGATTGTGAGTTTTACATGTGTGGGCCTCCGGTTATGAATGCTGCGGTGATCAAGATGTTGAAAGATCTTGGTGTCGAGGATGAAAACATCATGTTGGATGATTTCGGTGGCTGATAGGCCATAAATAGTTTGATTTTTATGACTGGCGCCCACAATTTTGTGGGCGCTAACAATTTGGAAAGAGTAATTAACTGTGCGTAAAAAGATAAGTAGCTGGATAGCGTTAATATTTGCAGTACTGCTGCTGGCGGCATGCGATGGTCTGGAGCAGAAAAATATTCATGGGCAAACAATGGGGACTTACTATTCCATTAAATTTGTCACGGGTTCGTCGGCGCCTTCGCCAGAAGCTCTGCAAAAAGAGATAGATCGTTTGCTGGAAGAGGTTAACGACCAGATGTCGACATATCGCCCTGATTCTGAATTGAGTCGTTTTAATCAAAGCCGTCAAATTGATCGGCCATTCCCGGTATCAGCCGCGACAGCCAAAGTGGTTAAAGAAGCGATCTACATTAATAAATTGACGGATGGCGCGTTGGATGTAACGGTTGGCCCATTGGTTAATTTATGGGGATTTGGTCCTGAGGGGCACGTGACGAAAGCACCTTCTGCAAGCGAACTGGAAAAACGCCGTGAATGGACTGGGATTGATAAACTGGTGGTAGAAGGTAATAACCTGATTAAAACCGTTCCAGAACTGTATATCGATTTATCATCTATCGCTAAAGGTTATGGCGTAGATGTTGTTGCTGAATATCTGGAATCGCAGAATATCAAAGATTATATGGTTGATATTGGCGGTGAAGTCCGTACATCAGGCCATAGTGGTAAAGATCTGCCGTGGCGGATTGCGATTGAAAAGCCATCTGACACTGGCATGGCACAAAATGCTCAGGAAGTGATAATGCCTGGGAATATGTCGATAGCGACTTCTGGTGATTACCGTAATTACTTTGAACAAGATGGTGTGCGCTATTCACATACAATTGATCCAAAAACGGGGAGCCCTATTTCTCATAATTTAGTTTCTATTACAGTGATTGCTCCAGCTTGTATGAATGCTGATGGGCTTTCGACTGGACTGAATGTTTTAGGGCCGGAAAAAGGGATGAAAATTGCAGAAAATCTGAATATCCCGGTTTTTATGATTATAAAAACGAAAAATGGTTTTGAAGAGCGTTATAGTAAAGCCTTTGAGCCATACCTACAGAAAAATCAATGAGAAGGGGAAGGAAGTGCTAAAAATATTTATTGCCGCCTTCGTTTTTTTCCTGCTGGCTTTTGCGGGAATGTCGTTGGGCTATATGATTAAACGTAAGAGTATACAAGGGAGCTGCGGTGGTTTAAGCAGTATTGGCGTAGAGAAAGTATGTGATTGTCCAGAACCTTGTGATGCCCGTAAGAAACGTATGGCGCGTGAAGCGGCGCGGCAGGTTCAATTAGAGAAACATCGGATTATCTGAGTTTAACAAGTCTGCGTAATACTCCTTCTTGAATGCTAATTGAGAGCAAAGCGAATTTTTAGTAGGGGGATTTCGCGTAGTTTGAGATAAAGTAAATAAAAAGTAGAGATGCTAGTTTGATAAAATTCCCTTCACATTAAGCGGTTTACTGTGAAGGGTTTTTTAAATGCACACTCCGTTAATATAGGATTTAAAATAAAGTGAGCAACCTGAATTCATATAAATATGAAATTCAGATTATTTAATTGTACCTTTTAAAACTATTTAATCGACAGGGGTTAGTTTAATAAATCCTTGCGAAAAATAGATGCCAAAGTTACCCCAGTTATGAATAAATTAAATAAGATAATATTAATCACATAGCTTAATATCTTTTACATAGGTATTAGGTGACGCCCAGGATATTCTTTCACATACCAAATAATTCTCGCTTTTTAATTTGTAATCTACATAGAAAGATAGGGGAAAACTCGAAAAAAATGAGATGACAGTTATCATCCCAAAAAAGTTAATAAAATTATCGTGATATTTTGGGCAACGGCCTGTTATATTAAAAAAAATAACAAAAATCATGCTATATGAAAGCAGAGGAAAAGAAAAGAACATTATAAAAACAGGACCTGAGAATGTTATTTTATCTTCCATTTTAATTAAAGAAACTAAGTTTCCCCCAGTTAAAAATAAACCTGATAGCGCTAAAGTAAAAATAGCAAAAGCGCCAATGATATGCATAATCTTTTTTTTATTTACCATAATTCCCCCAGTTATGAAGAAATTGATTGAAATTAGCTTCTGGCGTTTTTGGTTTTCTTTCTATTTCTTTTTTGATCAAATTAATAACAGCTTCACTAATTTTGAATTTTTTATCTATAGAATCAAGTATAGATGCCGTTGCAATACCAACAGCAAGCATAATACCAGCCACAGCAATTACACTACCACCAGCCACAAAGAAAGCTGAGAGAACAGCCCCAATAACCCAAGAAGTAAAGGCTGCCACTGCTGCTTTTGCCATATCTACTGAAATATTTCCTAAGAAATCAGCCAGTGTGTATTCATCCTTAAAGATGTATTCAACCGCTCGATAAGCTGCGGAGAATAAGATATTGAATTTAACTCCCTTAACTATGCCACTATCTGTTCCCTGTTGCCCTATCCCCATAGATATACCCGTCGTCTTTCAAGTTGCCTCTTTGTTGGCTGCACTCGCTCACCCCGGTCACATAGTTCTCTATGCTCCCGGGGATTCACTCCCTTGCCGTCGCGATGCATCTTGAAATCCATAGGGTATATAATCTTCATGTTAGAAGCACTGTATCTTGAAGCGGTGATGATTTTTCTAAGCCCCGCATGACCTGAAATTTTAATATATCTTTGCCCATTTTTGCCAACATACTCTGTGGCTTTAATCCCTAATTTTTTAAATTCTCCTACTACATTTATAAAGTCGAAAGCATCACGTATATTACCTGCATAGGGTGATATAGGATCGGCAACCGAAAACATTTTCTTCATAAATGGGCTTTTTGCTTTTGGAGAATCAATATCCTCTAAAACATCTTTCGCTTCCTCTAAGGATAGTAACGCAATATACGTTGTATTCTCGTTTAACTGTTTCTCAAAACCAATAGCATCAAAGAATTGATATTGGGGATTTAAGTGATTAATCCCAACATTACCTCTTAGAAAATCTCCCATATAGCCTTCCCAAGAGGGGCTGTGTCTTTTATGTGTCATCGTGAAGTTTCCTTTAATATTCTTAAAATCAAAAGTCGTCACATCGGTATTTAACGGACGGAGTTTCCGATTTGAGTATAACATCGTTGCGTAAAAAAAATCCAAATTGGTTACATAATAGCAAAAAGTTGGATAAGCGCAACGCCCATAGGTTCAAGTTACTTAAAGGTTTCAAACTGAGTAATGGAAAAAAGCCACACACTCACAAGTGATTTAACCTGACAAGACGGGAATAAATATAAGTGTGAAAATGATAAATAAATGCTTTAAATTCTGTTATCCCAACCATCGTTAATAAGTGAAACTATTAACTCGAACAGGTAAATAAAAGCCTATGAGCTTTAAAAAAGGTATTCGGTATTAAAATCACCTTTTTATTTACCTTTTTTTCGGGCAGAAACGCTTTTTTTTCAAGTTTAATCATCATGGTTTATCTTCATAAATCAGTGATTAAATAGTCTGATGATATAAAGATAGCCCTTTATGTTCTTTCAGATAATTCCTTATTTTTTAGGGTTTAAATCCGGCTAAATTAATCGTTTTACTATTTTTTATGGTTTCTTTGTAAAATAACGGCAAGAAAACACTTTAATATGAACCTATTTTAGATTATATTCTTTTTCTCGCTGATTTTTTCAATTTTCTTTTAATGTTTAATAGCTTTCGATTAAATGCGATTTACTATTTATCTGAAAAGTTAATTTATTGATTTAAATCGATCTTTTCTATAAAGCTTTAATCTCTTTATATTAGTGCTTTTAAATTTTCAGGTCGGTTAGATAAATGTAAAATAGACAGAGGGTTAGCATTGTGACAGATAAGCGCATTAAACATGCCAGAAAATAAAACCGTTTTTAGTCACGTTGTCTCTTTTTAAAATATGGTATTAATGGAGCGCCTATGTTTTTAATCTGTAATCTGATAAACGTTATTGTTCTTTTTCCATCATGAGGTTCACCCTATTAAACGTTTTAATATAATTTTATATTTTTGTAATTGGGTTAATCCAGTTCGACGAGCGGGGTGTGATTTTGTGAAACTATGTGATAATAATCAATATGTGAGATAAGTTGCACATTGATTGGAGGTTATTTTGACAATAACACGTTTACGTCAACATAAACCCGCGTAAAGACCTGAAGCCTTTGCTGGCAGTGGCAAAAAAATCCCGAAATTACCGCCGGTAGAAGCCCGGCTGCATCGTGAAATTAACGGGGAAGTGAAAAGCATGACAATCACTCGCATTGCAACAGGCAAGTATTTACGCCTCAATACTCTGCAATGACGGCATGGAAGCGCCAGTAAAGCCATCCCTGTTAACCCTTGTACCAGCGTTTTGACAGGATGACGCTCATCTTTATTTCCTTAGGTCAACTTAGAGCCTATCCCAATAGGGTTTTGTTCCAAACTATAATCCCGCACGCAAAATGTAACATAGCTTCATAGTTTTCGACCTTCTTTTCCCATCGGATCAGTATCCGGCGAAAG
>NZ_JBHFKT010000038.1:0-47246 GCF_042879335.1 Photorhabdus sp. RM96S
ACCAGTACCGGACTGAGCCGAGATAAAATTGAAACGTTAAAGCATTAAATTAATCTTCTCTTTTACAGCAAAATGCCGATATTTAAGATCGGCATTTTTGTTCTTATTTATGGCTTTAGCCAGTTTAAGTAGCGTCAGCTTCTTAAACATAAAACCACCCGCTATGCGGGTGGAAATCAAGGGTTATACCAAGAAAAACACCTTTCCGTTACGATATAGATGTTCAAGCTAATATACGTAACTCAAATAAGGAAAGGTGTTTATGGGAATTAAAGCACAAAGCTCAGCACATACAAAGTGTAGTGGTCAACTAATTCCGGACAGTAAATTAGAGAGAGCCTCAGCTTTTGCCGGTGGCACCCCCTCGTTGAACTGATGTGGCCGACTCCAGTTGTCATAATCCATCAGGTAAAAACTTATATCCCGCTGGGCTTCTGCTCTGGTCATATAACCGGTTACAGGCATCCATTCTGATTTCAAGCTTCTAAACAGCCTTTCCATTGGGGCATTATCCCAGCAATTGCCACGGCGGCTCATACTTTGCGTCATGCGATAACGCCACAGCCTTTGCCGGAATGAATGGCTGGCATATTGGCTACCCTGGTCTGAATGGAACATCACGTTTTGCGGTCTGCCGCGTTGCTCGTATGCCATATCCAGTGCTTTAACCACTCAATCCGCATCCGGCTTTGCCGATAATGCCCAGCCAACCACTCGACGACAGTATAAATCCAGTACCACAGCCAGATAATGCCAGCCGCCTTCTGCCCAAATATAGGTAATATCACCGCACCAGACACTATCTGGCGCGCTAACGTCAAATTCCCTATTGAGATGATTCGGGATATCTGACCGTTCAGTCCGGGCCGTTTGATAACGGTGTGGGCCAGGCTGCTTACTGATTATCCCGGCTTCTTTCATCAGGCTTCTGACCTTGAAGCGCCCTATCTGATACCCCAGAGCACGCATCATGCCCAGTAACGTTCTGCTGCCAGCTGAGTGGCGGCTTGCTTTAAATAACGCGGTGATTTTACTGCGCTGCTCTAACCGTTCAACATTAATCAGCCTGCTGCAATGCTTGTGTTCGTAATAACTGCTGGCGGCAACATCAAACACATCACAGACTAATTCCACTGCTTCATGCTCTCTTAACGAGTCTATCAACGTGTACGTTCGAGTTCGTCCGACATCAAGAGAGCGGTAGCCTTTTTTAATATCGCTTTCTCCCGCTCTAACCGATTGACTCTGGCCTCCAGCTCTTGAATGCGCTGCTGCTCTGGCGTCAGGGCTTTAGCCTTCGGTGTCACACCGCCCCGTTCTTGCTCAAGTTGCTCAACCCAGCGCCGCAGCACCGATTCACCCACACCAAGTGACTTAACTGCTTCTGCAAGGCGGTAGCCTTGGTCAAGTACCAGACTGGCAGCATCACGCTTAAACTCTGTAGAAAACGTACGACGTTGTCTTGTCATTGAACACCTCTTTTAACTAACGTGGTAATCTTACCACTTAAATGGGTGTCCGGTTTTATTAGACCACTACAACCTGAAAGATAACGGGTATAAATCCTTGAATTAATGAAGGGCTTATGGTTGCTCCCCTTGTGTTTCATTTATCCTTCGAAAAAAGCAAACCATAGGCTCAACACGATCTTCTCTACTCACTCTTTTGATCATCAATTAATCGATGAAAGAAAAATAGCCAAATAACCTCATTCCTGATAAATAACTTTTCAAAATAGTAGAACACTTGGAGGGAACTCAGTCCAATTTTTGCAATCTGATCAATTGTAAATAATCCCAAACCACTAAACGGACTGAGTTATGCCTATCATAGCACCTATACCCCGCAATGAACGACGCCAGATGAAAAAAATTATCCAGAACACCCGAGATAAAGATTATGCTCGCAGGCTCATGGCCATATTGATGCTGCATCGAGGCGAGTCTGTCTCTCTGGTCGCCAAAACCCTTTGCGCCAGGCGTTCTTCTGTCTATCGCTGGATAAACTGGTTGACTTTATATGGTCTGGAAGGACTCAAAAGCCTGCCTGTGGGCAGACCCGCTGTCTGGAATTTAATCCCGCTTTATCCTTTGCTGTCTTTTTTATTGCAATATTCTCCCCAGCAATTGGGTTGCCTGCGTTCTCGCTGGAGTCTTGAGTTTTTTATAATTAAAATCAATGAATTATTAAACATAAAATTATCCATCAGTACCTTCTATCGTTACTTACATAAAATGGATATCGTGTGGCGAAGGGCAGCCCCGACGCTTAAATTACCCGATCCCGAGTACCCTGAAAAAATGGCGAAAATTACCGAGGCATTGTCAAAGTGTTCAGAAAAACATCCCGTTTTTTATGAAGATAAAGTCGACATTGAGCTGAATCCAAAAATCGGTGCTGACGGGTATTTAAAAGGGCAACAGAAACGTATAGTGACACCAGGAAAAAACCAAAAACATTATTTTGCAGGTTGCCTGAATGTTCAAACGGGAAAAGTGACTTATGCTGACGGGTTAAATAAGAATTCTCAGTTATTTATCAATGTATTGGAAGAACTTGAACGCCAGTATTGTCATGCTGAAACCCTCACTTTGATTTTGGATAATTACAGTATCCATAAAAGCCGACGGGTCAGAGATTGGCTGGCTTGTCATCCTAAATTTAATCTGTTGTTTTTACCTGTTTATTCACCCTGGCTGAATAAAATTGAGCGTCTGTGGCAATCCTTACATGAAACGGTGACACGAAATCATGGCTGTCAGTATATGTGGCAGTTGCTTGAGAAAGTGAAAACGTTTTTAAATTCATGTCCCTACAGGAATAGCAGAGAATAAAAAGAGTGAGTGTATTATAATTATGAAAAGTTATTTATTTATTACTAAGTCATGCTCTCCCTGCTGACTGGGGTAGCACCCCACTTTGTTTAACCTGCCATAATCATTTAAAAATGAGAATACAGAAGTATTAGGAATACTATATCGAGGACAGATTTAATTCAATAAGTGCAATTTTTTAAAAGAAGATTTAATTGCATTTACTATGCGAATTTAAGGATATTAAAGTTATCTTTGCTATTTTTTGCTGTCGTTTAACTTTGTTATATCCAATTGAATTATTGAGAAGATTTCCAGTCCCGATACTTTTTTGTGAATCGCTTTTCGGTACTGGAAGAGCTGACATTGAGAACGATTGATTTTGCATTGGCAAGATCAAGGATAGTTTAAGAGCCGTGAAGGGGGAAATGTCACCTCTTGTCATGTCAGGTGTCAAGATTTAGGCCATTGTCTGGCGGTATGTAGTACACGGAGAATTCTTACTATTCTGCCTGCAACGTCATAAATTAATGTGTAATTTTTGTGGGCCACTAACTCACGAGTGCCGTTAACCCTGCCTGGACGACCAGAGTCGGGGTGATTAGTTAGATAACTGGCTTTCTCTGAAAAAAGTTCATCAAGAGCTAATGCTGCTAAAGGGTTATTTACCTCAATGTAGTTATATATTTCCTCACGGTCTTGAATGGCTTCTGGCGTCCAAAATAATTGCATTACTTGGCCTCAAAACGGCGGAGTGTAGCTTTGCGGCGGGCTAAAAATTTAGCCTCAACTTGGTCGGCTGGCACTAGATTACCGGCATCGGCAGAAGCTTGGCCTATTTCTATTTGCCTGCGGAGCCAAGCATCGTGGACGCTCGCTTCTTGTTGCTGACGCACGAAATCGCGCATGAAGTCACGTAGTAGTTGTGCGCCTTTGCGATCGAGTGATTTCGCTGCTGCGGTAAAGTCATTTTTCAGGGCATCATCAACCCTAAAGGTAAAAGTAGTTTCGCTCATAGCTAATGATTCCATCGTAATGTGTTACAAAGTAAGTACAGTGTAGTACTTAAATGGGTGGAATACTACCTTTCGCTTCTAGATCGACGAGGCTTTTCTGAATTTAGTCGACCATAAGCTGGCCGATACGGCAGTCGTACAGCGTAGCTAGTTTCTCTAGAGTAGATCGACGAGGCTTTTCTGATTTTTCCCACTGAGAGACAGCAGACTGACCGACACCTAATTTTTCTGCAACTTCTGATTGTGACAAGTCGCGATAAACACGCCAAGCAGCAATGATACTAATTTGTTGTTCAACCATGATCCCAACTACTTCATGTGGGATAGTTTCTTCATCATTTTCACCTACTTCATATGATACTGATACATAATCTTCATCTCGATCAGACAGGGCTAGTAGACGTTCATACTCCGCTATAGGCAAAATTACTGATTGCCGTACACCGTTTTCGTCAGTAATAAAGTTGATTCTAGGCATGGAATTTACTCCGGTTAAATTAAATTTAATCAATATAATACAATAGATTATGATTTTTCCTTGCTATTTTTTGCTAATAGGTGTTTGTTTGTCTGCGTTTTACTTCTTTGACTTCGATGATCACAGGTTCACCGTTAATTACGTCAAATAAGATGCGATAATCACCTACTCTTAATCGATACTGGTTTTTGCTGCCGCTCAGCTTTGTTATATCCAGTTGAACTATTGGGAAGCTTTCCAGTTCCGATACTTTTTTGTAAATCGCTTTTTGGTACCGGATGTCGATCTTGGCTAACTGTTTAGCAGCTCGACCAGACCAAACCACTTTGATCATTTTTTCCCTTATCGATTAAAAAACAGATCTATTTTAGATGAGACTAATATTAGATTAAAAGTCTGATATTGACAATGAAAATCTAATTTTTATGTCCATTTTTCTAATGTAAGAATAGTAAGTCTAATAATCAAGTAGTAAGCTAATAATGTTAACTACAGAGATATCTCTATAACTGACATTGAGAACGGTTGATTTTGTATTGGCAAGGAAAGACAGCCTAGGAGACGACTGTCAGGGAAGAGAGGGCTACTTAGTCATACAGTTTAGAGCTTTTCTCCATTAACGGCTGACCAATGATAAGGTTGTAATTCACTTATGGTTTTAAATAACAGCTCGTTTTTCTCATTAGTCACCGCCGCTTTTACGGAGCCTCCCCAATGAACCAGACGTTCCCGACATATTCCACAGGGTGACAAAATGATATATTCACAACCGGCATCTTCACGGCAGAGACATATAGAGTGCGTTACCGCTTCATTCAGTTTATGGGCCTCTAAATAGGCGCCAACTTCCATACAAAGAGATAATGCGTCATTTTTGGTATCAGGGGCAATGCTGGTTAAGATTTTGCCCGATTCTGTCCGTACCGCGGCAGCGCCACCCCATCCTTTGGGGTATCGTTTTTCAATTAAGTTAACTGCGGCATTATATAACTCTTGTTCTATATTCATTAATTTACTGCTCCTATCTCGTTAGCTTATTTTATTTTTCTGGGTTAATAAAATAGTACAATTTATATCATATAAAATACGGATGGTTTTTTCCAGGTAGACTTTGTTTTAAATAATATTTTTAAATAACCATCCCACTGATAATGACCGCCAGTCGATTAAATAATTCACTAAACATACGTTCGGTAAATGGCGCTAACATCGGGATTAAAAGTGTGAGTACCAATATTCCGGTAGTTAGTGTTAACGGAAAACCGACCACAAAGATGGAAAGCTGTGGTGTCATCCGGTTTAAAATCCCCAATGATAAATTCAGTGTTAATAATAGTGTTATCAATGGTAGAGCCAGCATCATGCCGTTGATAAATATCATGCTGGCGCTTTGTGCTAGCAGTAAAAATCCTTGAGCGCTGAGTTGCAGTGGTTGTACCGGAAGAATCTGGAAGGTGTCTGCCAGAACCGATAATAGCCATAGGTGACCATCAAAGGCCAGAAATAACAGTAAGGTCAAGAGGTTAAAGATTCGTGCCAAAATAGGCATATTGGGGCCGCCGGAGGGATCAAAAAAGGTAGCGAATGAGAGCCCCATTTGTAAACCAATCACTTCACCGGCATGACGCACGGCTGCAAAGGCAATTTGCATTGTCAGGCCAAGTGATGCCCCAATTAAGATTTGCTGGAGCATCACCCAGAATGCCGCAACAGAGAAAATAGGCACTTGCGCAGGTTGCAGGTTTGGCATCAAGAGCAGTGTTACCATCACGGCTAGTCCGATTTTGACTTTCTTAGGTGCCTGTTTTTCACTGAATAATGGCGCAGTACTGAACAGCGCAAGCACCCGAATCAGCGGCCAGAAAAATTCACTGACGAACTGGATCAGCATTTCACTGTTAAAAGAGATCATAACTAGCCAATTATCACCGGTATGCTGCTGTAGAGTTCACGCATGTAGTCCAGCAATAGGTTTAGCATCCAAGGACCGGCGATAACGGTAGTGACAAATACCGCCAGAATTTTGGGAATAAATGATAGTGTCATTTCGTTAACTTGTGTTGCAGCTTGCAATAAGCTCACAATTAAACCACATAATAAAGCCGCTAACAGCAACGGCGCAGCTAGCGCCAATGCGACTTTCATGGCTTCTGTTCCCAATGCCATTACTGATTCAGGAGTCATAATGTTTGCCTCTTTTCAGGTCAACCGTAAAAACTTTGTGCCAGAGAACCCAGTAGTAATTGCCAGCCGTCAACTAAGACAAATAGCATGAGTTTAAAGGGCAGTGAGATGGTTGCAGGGGGGACCATCATCATCCCCAACGCCATCAATACGCTGGCGACCACCAGGTCAATAATCAAAAATGGAATAAACAGGGTAAAACCAATCTGAAAAGCGGTTTTCAATTCGCTGGTAATAAATGCCGGCATTAATACTCGCATAGGAACAGAATCGGCAGTTTCAAATGGCGGCTGATCAGCAAGACGTGCAAACAGCGCTAAATCGTTTTCCCTTGTCTGACGCAACATAAATTGCCGTAACGGCTTGGCGCCATTTTCTAACGCGGTTTCCAGACTAATTTTATCTTCACTGAAAGGCAGATAAGCATCTTGATAAACTTTATCGAAAACCGGTGACATAATGAAAAACGTCATAAATAACGCCAGTCCAAGTAAAACCTGATTAGGCGGTGCCGATGGGGTGCCTAAAGCATTACGCAATAAACCCAACACGATAATAATGCGGGTAAAACTGGTCATCATGAGTAGGGCTGCGGGAATAAACGTCAGCGCGGTAATGAAAACTAATGTTTGAACCGGTAGTGACCAACTCTGCCCACCGTTTGCCAGCGGTTGACTGATGATGCCCGGTAACTGTGCCGCGGCATCTATCGGTAAAATAAGCGCGGCGAGTATCATCCCCAGGCGGCATGACAATGCAAACTTATCCCTTATAAAGAGAGAACTACTTTTTTTCATCATCTTTGCCTTGTCGCATCAGCGTATTTTTTAAAATCTGACCAAATAGTGCCGGTTTTATAGTTTGTTCTTCGGTGGTATCACGGTGGGATTCAGGTATTGGCATCTGGTGTAATAAATTAATTTGCTGAGCAGTGACACCTAATACCAGCCAGTTATCTTCAATTTCGACAATGACGACACGTTCACGTTGTCCCAGAGAGCAACTGGCTTTGATACTCAATTGTTGCTGAGTTTTCCCTTTGTTGGAAAACAGCCCTATACGGCGTATTAGCCAAGTGAGGGTGAAAATCAATAGCAATACCCCCGCCAGCGCACTACTGACCTGCATCAACGTCTGACCTGCGGGAAGTGGCGCGGATGTGGCGACTTGAGTAACCGCTTGGGTTTGCGCGGCAGAACCTGCCGCGCCATTATGCAAAGAGGGCTGGAAAGCCATATTAACGACTCAGGCGACGCATACGTTCAGAAGGGGTGATGATATCAGTGATACGGATACCGTATTTATCGGATACAACCACAACTTCACCCTGAGCAATCAGATATCCATTGATTAAAATATCCAACGGCTCCCCGGCAAGGCCATCAAGAGAAACTACTGAACCTTGAGATAATCTCAGCAGTTGTTTGATGGTCATTTTTGTTCGGCCCAATTCTACGGATAATTTAACCGGAATATCCAGAATCAGGTCGATATCCGATAAGTGAGCCAGTGTATCCTGAGGCTCCAGAGATTCAAAAATTGCCGCGCTACTGTCAGAGGTTTGTTGTTGCGCGGCCTGTTGTTCCAGAGCTTCTGCCCACATATCTTCGGCAGATCCGGTTGAAGCGGTATCTGTGGGTTGCTTAGCATCACTCATTGGGCTGTTCCTCATCCAGAGCATTTAAAACAGGGTTAATAAGATGTTCGACACGCAGGGCATATTGCCCGTTTAATGTTCCGTACTGACTGGTGAGCACGGGCACACCATCAACGTGAACGATCAGGCGTTCGGGTTTATCAATAGGTAAGATATCGCCCGGCTGAAGTTGCAGGATTTTTGACAGCCTCAGCGGGATATCAACAAAGTTAGCGACCAATTCCAGCTCTGAATGCTGAACCTGTTTTACCAGGCTTTCTCGCCACAGGCTGTCTTCTTGCCGGGCATTTTCCAATGGTGGATTGGTCAGACGTTCCCGTAGTGGTTCGATCATGGCAAACGGAATACAGATATTAAATTCACCACTCAACGCACCAATTTCCACTTGAAATGGCGTTGTCACCACAATATCGTTCGGTGATGTTGTAATGTTGGTGAATTTCACCTGCATTTCAGAGCGAATATATTCCACTTCAATTTTGAAAATGGCGCTCCAGGCATCACGATAGGAATCCAATGCCATGCGTAACATCCGGTTAATCACTCGCTGTTCAGTATGGGTGAATTCACGACCTTCCACTTTGGTCGGGAAACGTCCGTCACCACCAAACAGGTTATCTACCGCGATGTAAACCAGGCTTGGTGCAAATGCAAACAGCGCTGTTCCTCTTAGCGGTTTCAGATGAACCAGATTAAGGTTGGTCGGTACTGCCAGGTTACGGGCGAATTCATGATAAGGCTGAATTTTTATTGCGCCGACGGTAATGTCAGGACTACGGCGGAGCATGTTAAACAACCCCATCCTAAAATGACGAGCAAAGCGTTCATTAATAATTTCCAGTGCTTGCAGACGTTCCCGAATAACACGACGTTGGGTATTGGGATCATAAGGGCGAACCTCATTTTCCCCGGACGCGGTATTTTCTACGTCGTCACTGGCACTGTCGCCATTGAGCAGAGCATCAATCTCTGCCTGTGAAAGAATATTGTCACTCATGGTGATTATCGCAGAATAAACGTGGTAAACAGCACATCGGTGATGACCTGATCCGGTTCACCGGGTACCAAGGTTGGGCGAAGTGTTTGCTTGATGTCGTCCATTAGACGCAATTTACCGCTGTCATGAGCCAGATCGGCTGATTTTTGGCGTGATAATAGCAACAACATACGACTACGAACTTCCGGCAGATACTCGTGGAAACGCTGGCGAGTTTTTTCATCAGCTAAACGTAAAGTCACACCAATGTAGAGCACTCGGTCAAAGTGATCTTCATTGTCGATCAGGTTGACGGTGAAAGGCTCCAGAGTCATAAAGACAGGGACTGCTATGGCTTTGGATGCCGCGGAGTCACTCTCTTTTGCCTGTTTAAGTGCCCACCAACTGTATCCCCCGATGGCGGCACCGATAACGGCAATCAGTACTAACAGTATCATCCCAAATGGATTTTTGCGTTTATGCTCGTAGCTATAGTCAGACATGGACAGACAAATTCCTGTTTTTGTTGCGGATAAGTGTCCACGCATTCCATAGTGGGCTGACTTATCCATCAATATCGATAATCATTATCCCGCGTATTTCCGCAGGCAATAGCTGGAACAAACGGGGAAAAAACGACTAACTCGTTCGTTTGTTGTGAAGCTACTTGTCACTATCAGGCGAAAATATCCACACCTCCTCGGGCGGACGCGAGTTGATGAGGTGTTAAATGTACTGTGGATTCAGTGGCTGAGTGATTTTCCGAGGTGGCATCAGCATTGCGACTTGCGGTTCCGCCTGAATGTTGTGAATCAGAGCGTTGTTCTTGTTGCCACGGGCTAGCGTTATCACTGCTGACACTGCTTTGGGTCAGTTGAATACCACTTTCTGCCAGTGCATGGCGAAGTCCAGGTAATGCCGCTTCCAGTGCTGCCCGGACATGGCTGTGAGCCGATGCCAGATGTAATTGTGCTTGATTATCTTCAACGGACATGCGGATTTGCAAGGCACCTAGTTCTTGTGGATGCAGGCGCAGCTCTGCCTGTTGCAGGCCGTTGCGGTTGAATAAAATAATTTGTTGGTTTAATTGTTGTTGCCACTCTTCACTACCTAACTGGGCATTCAGTAAGAGGGTAGAGGTACTGGATAACTGAAACTGGGCGGTCTGATTGTGTCCTGCGGAGAGCAGGGGAGAGGTTGCCACAGAGGAGATTTGCCCGATTTGCTGATTTTCAGTGGCGGTCGGTGCGTGCTGGATCTCAGCTTGAGCGGTAGTTTGAGTTAATGCTGATTCGCGTGGATGGGGCTGAGTTGTCGTTTCATGCTGGATAGTTGCGACAGCAATCTTGGGTTTTACTGAAGAATGTTGCACCAGTCTGTTTTCAGGTTTGGTTTTAAAAAAGGTTTCTGCTTTTTCTTCTTCTTGTTTTGGTTGTTCTGCAATCTCTGTCAGAGGATTCTCTTCAGCCGATAATCCTGTAATGGCTAATTCTTTCGCGCTAATTTGACGGTTTTTATCATTATGCTTGATGAGTCCGTCAGGTTGGAGGCTACTTTTCTGGTTTTCTGATTTGATGGCTAACCCGGATAATTGTATGGGTAAACTTGCCGCCAGCTCTTCTGCTGACATGAGTTTCTCATCAACAGCAACCGGTTGTTTGTTTGCATCTGCTTTTACATCAAGGGGAATCAGCGAGGAGGTAATAGGCTCCGTTGGTATTTCATTGGAGGTAGATAATTCATTTGCGATAGACAATTCGTTTGGGACAGATAATAATGGCGACAAATCGTGGTCTGTATCATCAATAATCTCTTCTCCTTCTTTGGATGATACTTTTCCTGGTTTGACCCCGCCTTTCTGCGCCAGTTCGGTTTCCAGATTAAGAAATTGAGCAAAAGCCGAAGGTTGATCGGCATCAGTGAGTGAATTACTGCGCGTTGGTTGATTTTCTGTCGGTTTCAGGTCGGCAGGCAAAAGAGTGAGATTCATTATTTATTTCTCCGTTGTGCGCTACGTTGGGCATATTCATCCATCTGTTTCTGTTCCGTTCTGTTCTGATGTAATCTTCGGTTGTTATCTGCCCGTTGTTGCAAAGTATCGAAGGCATTAAGGCGCTGTTGTTTTTCCCGCCACTGTGATAAAGCCGTATCAAGCCGCTGTTGCCATTGATTAAGCTGCAATTTGTGCTGTTCAATCGCTTTTTCCAGCGTTTTCATGAATTGCTGATAATTTTGCCAAGTGGTACATGGCATACCATTACTCAATGTGTCATTTAGGCGTTCCCGGTATTCATCCTGATAGCCCATCAACGTTACGAGTTGTTGCTCCATTTGCTGATAGTTCTGACGAACTTGTGCTAAGTGAGTGGCGGCTTTTTCCACTGCATTTTGTGCAAGGTCACGCAAGGTTATGAGAGGTGATTGTTGCTGCATCTTATTCCTCGCTTTAATGGCAACACCCAGAAAATCGTTACGTTATGTAGGTAACAACTGTTGTAATTGAATGCAGGCAGCTTCATATTCACTACGCTCTTCAATATCTTGCTGTAGAAATTGTGCCATGTAGGGATAAAGCTCAATGGCTTTGTCCAATAGCGGATCACTGCCAGCCGCATAAGCACCGACGTTAATCAGATCACGGTTACGCTGATAGCTTGCGAGTCGTTGTTTGAACTGCTGTACCCGCCGGTAGTGCTGCTTATCAATGAGTGCGGTCATCGCGCGGCTGATAGAGGCTTCAATATCAATTGCCGGGTAATGCCCTGATTCTGCCAGCGAACGGGAGAGGACGATGTGACCATCGAGAATTGCTCGGGCAGCATCGGCTATCGGGTCTTGCTGATCATCACCTTCGGTGAGTACGGTGTAGAACGCGGTAATCGATCCACCGCCATTCACCCCATTGCCTGCACGTTCCACGAGTGTCGGAAGTTTGGCGAAAACCGAAGGCGGGTAGCCTTTGGTTGCAGGAGGCTCGCCAATGGCTAGGGCAATTTCACGTTGAGCCATACTGTAGCGGGTCAATGAATCCATAATTAGCAATACATGTTTACCCCGGTCACGAAAATCTTCAGCGATACGGGTAGCGTAGGAGGCACCTTGCATGCGCAACAGAGGTGAGATATCGGCGGGTGCGGCGACAACCACTGAGCGGGCTAAGCCAGCGGTGCCGAGGATGTTTTCAATGAAATCTTTAACTTCGCGGCCACGTTCACCGATCAAGCCAACGACAATCACATCAGCTTGTGTGTAACGTGCCATCATGCCAAGCAGAACACTCTTACCGACCCCGGAACCGGCAAACAATCCCATACGCTGCCCACGGCCTACGGTCAGTAGGGCATTAATCGCTCGTACACCGACATCCAGTACATCACTGATTGGTGTACGTTGCAGAGGATTGATTGGCGGTGTGGTGAGTGGGGCACGATAGCCGGTATCTGGCGAAGGAAAACCATCCAGTGGACGACCGGCGCCATCCAAAACTCGTCCTAACAGTTCCGGGCCAAGCGGTAACTGGCGTCCACTGCCACAATCTTCACTGTATGGGCGGGCGTATACACGGGCGCCGGGTACAATGCCTTCCAGATCTTCAAGTGGCATGAGGAGAAGTTTTTCGCCATTAAAACCGACAACTTCACTTTCAACTTCTTCAATATTGCTGCCATTTTGCCGCTCAATCAGGCAGGTTGCTCCGAGAGGTAGATGTAAACCCGTTGCTTCCATCACCAGCCCGGTCGCTCTGGTCAGACGTCCATAACGACGCACTGGTGAAGTTTTCTCCAGTTTCTGCTCAAAAGCATCCAGTGTCGCCAGCCAGCGCCCGAGTCTTGCTGTCATTACAATTCCCCCGGTGCGGCCAGCCGGCATAACTCATGCCAGCGAGTGGCCAAACTAGCATCTAAATCGCCTTCATCGGCACTGATTTTGCAACCACCAGGATGCAGTTTGTTATCTGCCAGTAAGCGCCAGCCGTGTAATGAGAGCGTATTGCCTAATTGTTGTTCAACCATTGGCATGTCGCGTGGATGAACCCGCAATTGGGGTTTTCCACTCAACATTGGCTCCTGTTGAATAAATTCACGGATCTGATTGAGCAGGGCGGTGCCATCACAAATCGCCGGTTGACCTAAGATCTGTTTCGCCGCGGTCAGTGCTAGCTGCATCAAGCGGGAGGCAATGATCGTGTCAAGCCCTTCCAGTGAGTGTTGGAAATCCGCCAGCAGATTTTGCCACTGTTCGGTGATAGGTTGCTGTTGCTGAATAGCATCTTTTCGCCCCTGTTCCAAACCGGCCTCTAAGCCGGTCTGGTAGCCTTTTTCATAACCTTGCGCTTGACCTTCGGTAAATCCCTGTTCATGGCCTGCTTGTCGAGCCTGTTCTTTCAGGTTATCCAGCATTACCGCCTGTTCAAGGATTTCATTGTGCTCAGAGTCTTCCTGTGAGTCATCAACGGGCTCTGGTTTGGCCCGTAGTTTTTCCCACTGTGTGAGTTCGTTTGGTTTCCAGGGTTGCCAGTCAGCATTGTTTAATTTATCAGACATAGCTATCGTCGCCACCATTTAGGATAATCTCACTGTTTTCTGCCAGACGACGAACAATAAGCAGAATCGCTTTCTGTTCGCTTTCCACTTGCGACATCCGCACCGGACCACGGTTTGCCAGGTCATCGCGCATAATCTCTGCGGCACGTTGAGACATATTGTTGAGGAAATGATCGCGCAGTTGCTGGTTGCAGCCTTTCAATGCAATGAGCAGGGAGTCAGTCGTGATTTCCTGCAACAGGCGTTGGATACTGCGGTCATCCACATCGATAAGGTTTTCGAACAGGAACATTTCATCGATGATTTTTTGTGCCAGTTCATTATCGTAGGCACGCATGGCTTCGATAACATTCTCTTCTTGCTGACTTTTCATCAGGTTGATAATTTCAGCCGCAGTACGAACGCCACCCATTTTGCTACGCTTGAGATTCTGACCGTCTAACAGGTTATTGAGCACTTCTGTCAGTTCAGCCAGTGCCGCTGGCTGTACCCCACCAAAAGTTGCGATACGTAGCATGATGTCGTTGCGTAATTTGTCATCAAACAGCGCAAGGATATCGGCTGCTTGTCCACGATTTAAGTGAACCAGAATGGTGGCGATAATCTGTGGATGCTCTTCACGGATCATATCGGCTGCCATTTGTGGTTCCATAAAGTTGAGGGTCTCAATACCAGTGGTGGTTTCACGGGATTCAAGAATATCCTCAAGCAGACTGGAAGCGCGTTCTTCACCTAGCGCTTTAATTAACACCGAGCGTAAATAGTCACTGGCGTTGATACTCAGTGCTGCATACTGGCCGGCATCTTCTTCAAATTCTGCCAATACATCCACCAGTTGCTGGTTAGAAATTTGGCGCATGCCTGCCATTGTGATACTGAGTTGCTGGACTTCCCTGGAGTTTAGGTGTTTAAACACCTCAGCCGCCTGATCTTCTCCCAGGGTCATTAACATGACGGCGCTTTTTTCTGTTCCGTTCAGGCTCATTGTTCGTTACTCATCCATTGACGGATCACCAGTGCCACTACGCGAGGATCTTTTTCTGCCAGCTCGCGAATGCGTTGGCTTTGAATTTCAGCACTGACTCGTTGACGTGTCAGTTTCTGGCGCGTTTTTTCATCCATTTCTGCACTAGATTCAGTCATTTGTTTTTTCTGAACTTTCTGTGCTTCAAGGGCGGCTTTTTCCGCAGCGCGTTTTTTGGCAAGTTGAGGCACAACCATTTTGCGCCACAGCAGCCATGCCACCAGAATCAATAGCAGGTAGCGGCCAAAATCGAAGGCTTTTTCCAACAGAACCGGATTCTGCCAGACAGGGATAACCTCGATATTTTCTTTGCTTTCAGTAAATGGCGTGTTAACCACATTTAAGCTGTCGCCACGCTCTTTAGAAAAGCCCATCGCTTCTCTGGTCAGCGCTTCTATTTTTGCCAATTGCTCAGGGGGTAGTGCCTGAGTTTCCGGGCCATTCTTGCCTTCTACCGTGGCATAATTGACGACAACAGCGACAGATAAGCGTTCAACACCGCCGGCTTGTTGTTGCACATGGCGAATAGTCCGGTCCACTTCATAGTTTGTGGTTTCGTCACGGCGGTTATTGCGATTACTGTTGACCGTGCGCTCGTTACTACTACCGGCGGATGAGGTTTTCTTATCGCCCTTGTCGTTTTTGTTGTTCTCTTTGGTATTTGGCTTATCAATCGGCGCACTCGGTGGCGGGCTAGGTTGATTGGAAAGCGCGCCGGGAATACCGCCAACCTGAGGGCCGCCACTCTGTTCGCTCTCGCTTAACTGTTTTGAGCGAACCGCCGCCTGATTTGGTGGCTGATTAGGCTTATATTCTTCCGCTGTCTCTTCACGACGGGAAAAATCCACCTGTGCCGTCACTTGCGCGTGAACGTTACCACGGCCGACAACCGGAGCCAAAATCGCTTCAATACGATGTTGGAAGCGGTTCTCTACTTCCTGAATGTATTTCAGTTGACTGGTGTTTAGGTCGCGGCCGGTAGCGTCGGCTTGGGTCAACAGACGTCCAGCTTGATCAACGATGGTGACATTGCTCGGCGGTAAGCCGGCGACACTACTGGAAACCATATGGACGATGGCATTTATCTGGCCTTCATCCAAAGTGCGGCCTTGTAATAGCCCAACGGTAACGGAGGCTGAAGGCGATTTCTGTTCACGGACAAACAGCGAGGGTTTGGGGAGTGCAAGGTGAACACGGGCATTTTGCACCGGCCCCAACGATTCAATGGTGCGTGACAGTTCACCTTCCAATGCCCTTTGGTAGTTAACTTGCTCACTAAATTGGCTGATGCCAAACTTTTCTTTATCGAGTAGTTCGAATCCCGCAGCCCCACCCTTAGGCAGCCCTTGTTGTGCCAATCTTAGCCGTGTCTCATGCACCTGTTCGGCAGGGATCATGATAGCAGCGCCATTTTCGGCAAAACGGTAAGGGATATTTAATTGGGTTAATTGGGTGACAATATCGCCACCATCTTTATCGCTCAGATTACTGTAAAGCACCCGATAATCGGGGCTGCGTAACCACAGGAAAAGGGCAATGACAATCGCAACGGCTGCGCTGCCGGCAACTAATAATGGCACTTTAGGATCAGCTTTTATCTGGTTAATGATAGCACTGAAACCTTTAGTTTGATTTTCAACGTCGGTTGTTGCGGCACTCATAGACGATCCTTGCCTTGCTGTTCAACATGAATACTAAAAGCGTGGCGTAACAAAACAGACTCCCCATACGCAAGCGAAAAAATTCTTCCTATTTTCAGTTTTGTCATTATTCGCTGTTCACTCATCTTTTAATGGCACAATAAGCCCTGACTTTTTACTTTAATTACCCGCTTTAGATCGAGAGGGCTATGTTAGGGTGGCAGTCTAAAAATATGCCGTATAAGCTTTGGGTTAATATGGCATTGAATTGCGTAGGGTATAGGGTGGTTTAACACGAGGTTTTTATGTCAATTCAGGCAATTGAAGGCGTGCTGCAACAGATGCAGGCTCAGGCATTACAGGCAGCCAATATCGCAAAACCCATGCCATTGCAGGGTGGATTTGCCAGTCAACTAACGGCGGCTGTGGGTAAAATTAATCAAACACGTTTGAATGCCACAAAACAAACTCAGGATTTTACCTTAGGCGTACCCGGTGTTGAATTGAATGATGTGATGGTGGAGATGCAGAAATCCAGTATCGCTTTGCAAATGGGCGTCCAGGTAAGAAATAAGCTGGTGGCTTCTTATCAGGAGATTATGAATATGCAGGTGTAGGTATTAATTTATATCCGTCATCTTTCAAGTTGCCTCTTTGTTGGCTGCACTCACTCACCCCGGTCACATCGTTATCTATGCTCCCGGGGATTCGCTCCCTTGCCGTCGCGATGCATCTTAAAATCCATTGGGTATATTGATATCTATCGTTATCAACCTTTTGTATTTTCTGTTTGGGGATAGCCACCCGGATTTGCAGGTGGCCTTTGATGTTATGGATGTGCAATTATCGGTTTTATTTCGGGTCTTTTGTGTTGGGAGGCAATCCATAGCTCATATTGAGATTGCATTTCTGTCCACATTTCAGCGCTGGTTCCCAATGCAGCCTCTAGACGTAATGCCATATCCGCGGATATGCCGGCATTGCCGTTTAATATACGGGATAATGCGGCGCGAGTGATGCCCAATGATTTTGCTGCGTCAGTTACAGATATATCCCCAAGATACTCGCGTAAAACAAATCCAGGATGTGCCGGGTTATACATTCTGCCCATTTTGTTATTCCTCAGTGGTAATCTTGATAATTGACGAGAATGACATCTTCACCTTCAAATCTAAATGTTAATCGCCAATTGCCATTGACCGATATAGCCCAGTGACCTTTTAAATCAGCCCCTTTTAGCGGATGAAGTTTCCAACCCGGAGCGTTCATATCATCTGGTTTTTTAGCCGTGTTTAATGCGGTTAACTGAATTTGTAACTTTACAGCATGTTTTGGTTGAATGCCTGCTGTAGTGCCAGTTTTGAAAAATTCTTCCAGACCTTTATGTTTGAAATTTTTAATCATTTTCGACATTGTAGCATTGTGTTGTGTATAGCGATACTATACGGATATGGGTGTCAGAGGTCAAGTTACAGTATTTCGGGGTTTTTCATACTAGTTTGCCTTACTTATCATTGCTCATTGTTGGCAGAGGCGATTTAATCACCAAGATTTCTTATCTATTTCTTATAATCTGAATTGAAATCAATACATCCTAAACCAAGCTCACAAAACGGGTAAATAATGGTGATGAAAGTACATCACCTTTATTTCTCAATTACTTTTGTTCCGTAGAGTTCATAAGAGTATGATAGGGTTCAACAGGGAATTGGCCGTAGCTATCATTTAATAATTGCTGTTGGCTTGCTTGTTTGATGAGTTTACTTAATTCATCAAGTCTTTTCTGTAGTAGTTTTTTAATCTCATTTTCATTATCTAAAATTGTCTGCAAAATGTTGGTCATTTTTTGCTGTAACGAAAGAGAAGTCGTCGATGATATTGAAGAGTGGCTGATCACTTCTACTGCTTTGAGGTAGGTGATTTCCATATCAACAAGTTCATCCCATTTTTCATTTTTAGCTAAATTAAGCATTTGCTCACTTAAACTTAGGATCTGTTGGTAAGCTGACAAAAGATCCATTTTATTATCCATTAAACAATATCCTGACTGGCGTTGTAATGAGGGCCAATTTGCCGCCAAGCGTCTGAAATCTCGGTGAGTAACTTTATTACTTCGGTAATGGCTGGCTCATCATTGCGTAAATTAGCGTAGAGTAAACGTTGGGTCATATAGTCGTAAAGGGAAGCGAGATTGTGTGCCAGCTCTCCACCTTTTTCATTATCTAACCCCTGTTTGAGGCCATTATCGATGATATTGATCGCTTTGGAAATAGCTGCGCCTTTTTCCGCGATATTACCTTGTTCCATCAGAATAATTGCTCGACGCAGGGCGCTAAGCGCCCCGTTGAACAAAATCTGAATCAACTGATAGGGGGAGGCGTTCATAATTTCGCTTTCCACATCTATCTGGGCATATAATTGACTTGCCGAACGTTGATACATAATTTCCTTTAATTATCTCATTTGCTGTAATTGTGAGAGGAAGCTACCGGTTTTTCCCAAGGAAGAGACCATTTTATCCAGTTGTGAAAATTGGCGTTTATAACGTTCAATTGTTTCGTTAATATTCTGTTTCGTCCTGTCTACTTGTTGATCAAGGTTTTTTAGACGCTTGTTAATGCCATTAGTCGCGGTAACTAAAGTACCTTCATGACTATCCAGAGCATCTTTTAGTAGTTTATGTGTCTGGGTGGCAAAACCCGTTTCTTTACCGTCACCCATAAAGAATGCTTTTACATTAGTCGGTTTTTCTTTTAGATTTTTTTCCAGTTTTTCGTTATCAATTTCCAGCTTGCCGTCAAACTTTTGTTTAATGCCCAGTTTATTCAGGGTTGGAATATCATTAACTGCCTGAGAGCTGAAAATCTGGCTTCTTAGCTGGTTCTGTATTCCGCGTAATGTGCTGTCACCTAATAAAGCACCATTATCTTTCGACGGTTCTTCACCCTGTTTTACTTGCTTAAATTTGGTCAGTGAATCAAATGTCGTTTGTAATTCATTATAAGCATCAACCCAGTTTTTAATCGCCTCTTTCATCGGCTCAATATCACGGGATATGACCAGCATTTCTGGCTTATATTCCCCTGGTTTATCTTTATCCTCGGTCGTTTTTTTCAGATCTAGTTTAACGCCTTCGGGTGCATCGGTAATATGGTTTGTCTGACGTTCAATTGGGATTTTATTAACGGTTAACAGTGCATTCTTAGCTTCGACGGTTTGAGTGAGTTTACTCGTTGTGCCCGGATAGTCTAGAAACTCGCTAAGTTTGTTATCACCTTCAACAGTGATGGTCATCACGGATTCAGTGCCCGCTTTTTTAGCCGTTAGCACTAAATAATTTTCGCCATTTTTTGCCTTAATAATACTGGCGTTGACATTACCTTCCTGTTTATTAATCGCATCACGAATCTCAATGATGGATGTTTGTCCATCTGTCAGCTCGATTTTCATCGGCTTTTTTTCACCAGGCTGAGTAATAGTGATTGTCCGGGTTTTACCTTCGCCCAAAGATTCACCCACATACTCTTTGATATTATTGACTTTTTCTGTTTTTAATGATTGTGCCTGTGCCAATTGTTTAACTTCAATACTGTAGTTACCTGGGCTGGCTTTGGAATCAGTACTGGCAACGAATGCATCATGTTTTTCGCTGGCAGTGGTTGTGTTAAGTTTATCGAATTTTTTCAGTGATTCAGACGCGGTTTCCAGTTTTTCTAAACTGCCTTTTAATGTACCAAAAGCGGTTAGTTTACCTTTATAACTGGTTTGTTGCTGTGTCAGCGGTACTAAACGTTTTTGTTCTGCTGCCTGAAGTTTATCCAATATAGAGCCCAGATCCATCCCCGACCCGGCGCCTAATGAAGAAATGCTAGCCATTTATTGACTCCTTTATTAGTAAAGCTTTATTGAACCGGTTATCGGTAAGTTTTTAGAAAAGTTTACTAATAAAAATAATTTTTCTATGGTAAGAATAGTCGTGAAGAACCGACGTTGTTTGGCTTATCAGGGCAGCGTGATAAAAAAGAAAAAGTTTTTTCAAGAAAAATTAAAGGTTCTTTGAGGAGCGCCGATAAAACTGTTGGCGGTGATGAACACCGTGGGTAAAACCCAAACTTATATATCGACTTGATTTTAAAAAGGAACTCTAACTATGGCACAAGTCATCAACACCAACAGCCTGTCCCTGCTGACTCAGAATAACTTGAATAGATCCCAGGGTACTTTGGGTAGCGCTATTGAGCGTCTATCTTCTGGTCTGCGTATCAACAGCGCGAAGGATGACGCGGCTGGTCAAGCGATCGCTAACCGTTTCACTGCAAATGTTAGAGGTTTGACTCAGGCAGCACGTAACGCTAATGACGGTATCTCTATTGCACAGACTACCGAAGGTGCACTGAACGAAATTAACACCAACTTACAACGTATTCGTGAACTGACTGTTCAGTCACAAAACGGCAGCAACTCTGAAAGTGATATCAAATCTATCCAGGAAGAAGTGACTCAGCGTTTAAAGGAAATTGATCGTATTTCTGAACAAACTCAGTTCAATGGTGTTCGTGTTTTGCGTGAAGATAGCAAAATGACCATTCAAGTTGGTGCTAATGATAACGAAGTTATCGACATCGATCTGAAAAAAATCGACAAAGAAGCTCTGAATCTGGGTAAATTTACTATTTCTGCGGAAGTTCCACACGGAGAAGTAGTTAAACAGGTTGACGATGGTGCAGGTGGGAAGAAAGATATCGATCATACTGCCGACGCTAAAGTTAAGGACCTGAAAAATGTAGAAGTCTATAAAGCCGTTAAGGATGATGGTTCAGTTGATCCTGGTAAATATGTTGTCAAAGGTACTGACGATACAGATGGCAAAGTAAAATATTTCGAAGCCACTATTACTAAAGAGGGTAAATTAACAGCAGGTGCAGACATCACTGCTAAAGCATCAGAAAAGCCTCTAGAAACTTTGGACAGCGCTCTGGCACAAGTTGACAGCCTGCGCAGTTCTTTGGGTGCTATCCAGAACCGTCTGGAATCTACCGTTAACAACCTGAACAACACCGTTAACAACCTGAGCTCTGCTCGTAGCCGTATCGAAGATGCTGACTACGCGACCGAAGTATCTAACATGAGCCGTGGTCAAATTCTGCAACAAGCGGGTACTGCGGTTCTGGCTCAGGCTAACCAAGTTCCTCAGACTGTATTGTCTCTGCTGCGTTAATTGCTCAGCTAGGGCAATATGTGAACCTGATTCACATAAAAATCCAAACAAATCAAGGATCGGCTCGCCGGTCCTTCTTTTTTAGGAGTTTATCAGGAACAGCCTAAAATTTGTGATACTATTAGGCAGACAATAAATTTCGCATAGGTGAAAAAGAAGTGTTTTTACTACATTGTTCAAACGATTGCCCTTGTTAGGGGATTGGATAATGATGGTTAGTCTCTTTTTCCAAAGGTGTCTGTTGTTGTGAGCGATTTGTATACCGCCGAAGGCGTGATGGACAAAAACAGCCTCTGGAAGCGCTACGTACCATTAGTTCGCCATGAAGCGTTAAGGCTACAAGTTAGGTTACCCGCGTGTGTGGAGCTGGATGATCTACTTCAGGCCGGGGGAATCGGCTTACTAAATGCGGTGGAACGTTTTGATTCCTTACAAGGAACCGCGTTTACCACTTATGCGGTACAACGCATCAGAGGTGCAATGTTGGATGAGTTAAGGAGCCGCGATTGGGCTCCGCGTAGCGTGCGTCGTAATGCGCGCGAAGTGACGCACATCATCCGTAAACTTGAGCAAGACTTAGGCCGTCCAGCCAGTGAGCAGGAAGTTGCTAAAGAATTAAAGATTGATCTGATAGAATATCGGCAGATACTGTTAGATACGAATAACAGTCAGTTGTTTTCGTATGACGAATGGCATGAAATTCATGGTGAAAGCTGTGAACCTGCCATTGGAGAAGGGCATGAAACTAATCCCTTACAACAATTGCTGGAGAGTGACGTTCGTCAACGGGTAATTGAGGCTATCGATTCGTTACCTGAGCGAGAAAAAATGGTTCTGACGCTGTATTATCAGGAAGAACTTAATCTGAAAGAGATTGGCGCAGTACTTGAAGTCGGGGAGTCCCGTATAAGTCAGCTACACAGCCAGGCGATTAAACGCTTGCGGGCACGCTTAAATCCGGAAAAGTAACTTTTTTGCTTATTTGTTTTTTGTTTAAGACTACACACAGGGCTTATCTCTTATGTCTGTTACAACACAAAAGAAACGGCCGCTCAGCCGTTACATTAAAGACTACAAACATAGTCAAACTCATTGCTTGCATTGTCACAAAGCTCTTGACCGTATCTCTTTGGTTTTTAATGGCCAAGTGATCAACAAAGAGTCCATCTCCGAGATGACGGAGTTGATTGATGACAAGACTTGGGATGAGCTGCAAGATAAATTTGTCGCGTTATGTCGTTTTTGCAGTGAGATTTATTGCAATAGCGAGACAGATTATTTTGACATCATGTCTTTCAAACAGTACCTGTTTGAACAGACTGAAATGAGTCATAGTACTGTTCGTGAGTATGTGGTTCGTTTACGACGTTTGGATGAATTGCTCACTTCAAGCAATTACCCTGTAAAAGAGTTCACAACAGAGAAAATTCAGGAAAAACTGAGTGAGAAGCTGTCACAGTCGGCATTCAGTAACTACAACATTGCCTTGCGCAAGTATGAACAGTATTTGAGCTGGCAACAGGGCGGTCACTAAGCTGGAAATATAAACAGCAAAGAGATGATTAATTTTGGGGGAACACATGTTTGATATGTTCCCCTTAGCTATAACAGAAATTAACCGATAGTCATCAGACTGGCATTACCCCCCGCCGCCGCGGTATTAATGCTCAGTGAGCGTTCATGTAGCAGACGTTCTAACAGCAAATTAGTTTCTCCACGGGCAAAACCTTGTACGGAAATGATAACGCCTTTACGTTGCGCGACGTGTTCGCAAACTTGACGCAGTTGATCAGAGTCACCGTGGTAAATAACCGCTTCGAATGCCGTATCTTCACTTTGCCAGTCCTGAACCAAGTTGATTGATTTACGGACGCTATCTGGTAATTGACGAAACAGTTGCTGATGTAATTCATCATTTTGCCATAGCAACTGACAGCCTACAGACAGTGTTGCTGCCAGTTGAATGAATGTATCTTGTTGATTATCCGCCAGGCACAACACCTGACCACGAGGTAACAGGGTATAAGTATTGCGTTCACCCGTCGGCCCCGGCAACAGGCGGGTGGTGCCACCTTGTGCCAGCAATTTATATTGTTGAACTAACTGATTTAGCTCTTCGTTATGCTGATTGGCTGCCCATTCTGTTAATGCATCAAAGGGAGCCATTAGCGCTGAACGGACATTGGCATCCAGTGGATATTCAGCATCCTGACGTTCCAACGTTTGGTTGATCGCATTTTGAGGACGGCAAGAGAGCAGACGGTATAGGTAGAGTGGGCCGCCTGCTTTCGGTCCGGTACCAGACAAGCCTTCACCACCGAATGGCTGTACGCCAACAACAGCGCCTACCATGTTGCGGTTAACATATAGATTACCGACTTTCGCCTTAGCGGTAACTTGTGCAATCGTTTCGTCAATACGAGTATGGACACCCAGAGTCAGGCCATAGTTGGAGCTATTAATTTGATCCAGCAATTTATCCAGCTCGTTACGTTTAAAACGAACAACATGCAGAACTGGGCCGAAAATCTCCTGTTTCAATTCATCAAAGCTTTCCAGTTCAATCAGTGTCGGTTTAACGAAAGTGCCTTGATCCCACTCTTGATTGTCAACCACATTATCTTGTGCTGCCTGATAAATCGTGAGCCCTTTGGTACGCATTGCTTGAATATGACGATCAATGCTGGCTTTGGCTTCCGCATCAATGACCGGGCCGATATCGGTAGACAGGCGCTCAGGATTACCCATCCGGCATTCAGACATGGCGCCTTTCAGCATAGTAATGGTGCGTTCTGCTACATCATCTTGAATACAAAGGATACGCAAGGCAGAGCAACGTTGACCTGCACTGTCAAAAGCAGAGGCGATCACATCAGTAACAACTTGTTCGGTCAGTGCGGAAGAGTCGATAATCATGGCGTTCAGACCACCAGTTTCGGCAACCAGAGGGGTTGGGCGCCCTTGTGCATCAAGTCGTCCGGCAATATTACGTTGTAATAGGCCGGCCACTTCAGTGGAGCCAGTAAACATCACGCCTCGTACTCTCTCATCACCCACCAGAAGAGAACCAATGGTTTCACCTTGGCCGGGTAATAATTGCAATGCATCGTGGGGAATACCTGCTTGATGCAGTATTTTGACCGCTGTTGCCGCAATTAATGGGGTCTGTTCCGCAGGTTTTGCTAATACGCTGTTGCCGGCAGCCAATGCAGCCGCTATCTGTCCGGTAAAAATGGCTAATGGGAAGTTCCACGGGCTGATACAGACAACTGGCCCCAGTGGGCGATGCGTATCATTAGCGAAATCATGGCGAACCTGTCCTGCGTAATAATGGAGGAAATCGACCGCTTCGCGTACCTCAGCAATCGCATTATTAAAGGTTTTGCCGGCTTCCCGAACCAAAATACCTAATAGCGGTTGCATCTGATTTTCCATCAATTCCGCCGCACGAACCAGAATAGCGGCCCGTTCTGATGGTGGCGTCGCAAACCAGATTGCGCCGGCTTCTGTTGCGACATCCAGCGCATGACCGACTTCCTGTTCAGTTGTTTCACGAACATGGCCGACAATATCCGAAGGGGCCGCTGGGTTAATAACCGGTTTAGCGGCCGGTAACTCACCTTGATGGTGATAATTGCCGCCCAGTAGTGGCTCGCTATATTGCTCTTCGGTAGCAGAACTTAATAGTGCACTGGAAAGAGAAGCCAGACGATGTTCGTTGGCAAGATCCAGACCGGCTGAGTTTGCGCGATCTTTGCCATACAGATTGTGAGGCAGAGGAATTTTCGGATGTGGAAGACCGATTTGGCCTTCGGTTTCGGCCAGCTTCTGAACCTTTTTCACCGGATCGGCAACCAGTTCATCCAGTGGTAATGTGGTATCGGCGATACGGTTGACGAAGGAGGTGTTAGCACCGTTTTCCAGCAGACGGCGGACCAGATAAGCCAACAGTGTTTCGTGAGTGCCTACTGGCGCATAAATACGACATGGGCGGTTTAATTTACCATCAGCGATTTTCCCGACCACTTGTTCATACAAGGGTTCTCCCATGCCATGCAGGCATTGAAATTCATATTGACCGGGATAATAGTTTTGGCCTGCCATATGATAAACGGCAGCTAAAGTATGGGCGTTATGAGTAGCGAATTGAGGATAAACCAGATTGGGTACTGACAACAGCTTGCGGGCGCAAGCCAGATAAGAAACGTCAGTATAAACTTTGCGGGTGTAAACTGGGTAACCTTCCAGCCCGTCGATTTGAGCATGTTTAATTTCGCTATCCCAGTAAGCGCCTTTTACCAGTCGGACCATTAATCGGCGGCGGCTGCGCTGTGCTAAGTCAATAACTGTATCGATAACAAAGGGGCAGCGCTTCTGATAAGCCTGAATAACGAAACCAATGCCATTCCAGCCAGCCAGTTGCGGTTCAAAACAGAGCTTTTCCAACAGATCGAGAGAAATTTCCAGGCGATCTGCTTCTTCGGCATCAATATTGATACCAATATCATATTGGCGAGCTTGTAATGTCAGAGAAAGCAGGCGTGGATATAGCTCATTCATGACGCGCTCATATTGAGCACGGCTATAACGCGGGTGCAGGGCAGAAAGCTTAATGGAAATTCCAGGTCCTTCATAAATGCCGCGGCCGTTAGATGCTTTCCCGATAGCATGAATGGCTTGTTGGTAGGAAACCATATAATGCTGAGCATCTTCCTCAGTTAAAGCGGCTTCACCTAGCATGTCGTAGGAGTAACGGAACCCTTTTTCTTCCAGCTTACGTGCACTTGCCAGCGCTTGGGCGATGGTTTCTCCGGTCACAAACTGTTCACCCATCAGGCGCATTGCCATATCTACGCCTTTACGCACTAATGGTTCGCCGCTCTTACTGATAATGCGATTCAGTGAATTGGAGAGTTTGGCTTCGTTGTGGGTAGAAACCAGTTTGCCGGTAAACAGTAGCCCCCAGGTTGCTGCATTGACAAACATGGACGAACTTTGGCCTAGGTGAGAATGCCAGTTGCCGTTACTGATTTTGTCGCGGATCAGCGCGTCGCGAGTGGCTTTATCAGGAATACGGAGCAGGGCTTCCGCAAGACACATTAGCGCAACGCCTTCCTGAGATGAAAGTGAGAATTCCTGCAATAACCCTTGAACCAGACCTGAACGACCCATGCTGTTTTTCTGGTTACGCAATTTTTCTGCAATGCTGTAAGCCAGCTGATGAGTCGCTTGTGCTTGATCTTCTGGCAATTGCGCCTGTTGTAGCAGCATGGGAACTGCCTGTGTTTCTGGCAGGCGATAGGCCGCAGTAATTGCGGAACGTTTTACTGATTGAGGCAGGATATGTTCTGCGAAGTCGAGGAAAGGTTGATGAGACGAATCTGTTACCGTTTCTTCTGCGATTACCTTCTCTTCTTTAATATCCTGATTAGCAGAGAGTTCAGCGATCTGTTCATCGTTTTCAAGACGTTCAAGATAATTAAAAATAGCTTGTTTAATTAGCCAATGTGGAGTGCGGTCGATCCGTTGTGCCGCAGCTTTAATGCGATCGCGCGTTGCTTCATCAAGCTTCACGCCCATTGTTGTACTACCCATCTTTGCTCCTTAATAGGTAAGGTTTATCTAAAATTGCATGATAATATCTGACATGTTGCAACTTTGTGCAACCTTATGAGAATCGCTTGTTTTATTTTTGTGAAATTAATCTAGTTATTATAATTATGTGGATATATTTATTTTTGTGACTTTATTTGATTGATATATATTGGTTTAACATTTTGTAGTTAATATAGGCGTATGACCCTAAAATGGTTAAAAAGTATAATTTTAAAATCAAATAAATGTGATTCAGTAAACGTTTTTTGTAAAAAATGACGTTAATTAGTTGTTAAATTACCTGATGCTAATCTAGGATTCACTGTAACTTTCTAATTGGTTACAAAAATAATTATTTCAATTTAGAATTATGGTCCATCTTTAGGTGCAATCAGGTGCAACGTTCCTGAACCTGGCAGGGAAAACTCTGTGTACCCGGGAGAACTGCGGATTTGCAAAACACAGATAACACTATGGAGAACTTGCATGACAGTAAATACACCAATGCTAATCACCTTTATTGTCTACATTACTGGAATGTTGTTGATAGGTTTTTTGGCTTATCGTTCAACCAAAAATTTTGATGACTATATCTTGGGAGGAAGGCGACTAGGTAGCGTGGTAACGGCTTTGTCTGCCGGTGCTTCGGATATGAGTGGCTGGTTATTAATGGGCTTACCTGGCGTAGTCTATTTTGTGGGGATTTCAGAAAGCTGGATAGCCATTGGTCTTGCTTTAGGTGCTTACCTGAACTGGAAATTGGTGGCAGGCAGGCTACGTATCCAGACGGAAGTCAATAATAATGCGCTAACATTGCCGGATTATTTCACCGGTCGTTTTGACGATAGTAGCAAAATTCTACGTATTATTTCTGCGCTGGTTATTCTGATATTCTTCACTATCTATTGTGCTTCTGGCGTGGTTGCCGGAGGATTATTATTTGAAAGTACGTTTGGTATCAGTTATCAGAAGGCCATGTGGCTCGGTGCCGCAGCAACAATTGCCTATACTTTCCTTGGCGGCTTCTTGGCGGTCAGTTGGACTGATACGGTTCAGGCCACATTAATGATCTTTGCGCTTATCTTGACGCCGGTCATCGTTATTTTCTCTGTGGGTGGCATTGATACCTCTCTGGCTCTGATAGCCGCAAAAAGCCCGGCTTATATGGATATGTTCAAAGGGTTGAATTTTATTGCCATTATCTCGCTGTTGGGTTGGGGGTTAGGTTATTTTGGTCAGCCACATATTCTGGCGCGTTTTATGGCGGCAGACTCCCATCACACTATCCGCAAGGCTCGTCGTATCAGTATGACCTGGATGGTGTTATGTTTGGCGGGCACTATTGCTGTCGGTTTCTTTGGTATTGCTTATTTTGAGGTGCATCCTGAACTGTCTGGCCCGGTCATAGCTAACCGTGAGCGTATCTTTATGGAATTGGCGGTTATTCTGTTTAATCCGTGGATAGCGGGTATTTTACTCTCTGCTATTCTGGCCGCGGTGATGAGTACCTTAAGCTGCCAGTTGCTGGTATGTGCAAGTGCTTTGACGGAAGATCTTTACAAACCCTTTATCCGTAAATCTGCCAGCCAGAAAGAGTTAGTGTGGGTGGGGCGTTTCATGGTGCTGCTGGTGGCGGTCATCGCGATGGTGATAGCAACCAACCCGGACAATAAAGTACTGGCTCTGGTCAGTAATGCATGGGCTGGATTTGGTGCTGCGTTCGGCCCGGTCATACTGATTTCTGTTATCTGGAAACGTATGACACGTAATGGCGCATTAGCGGGGATGTTGGTGGGGGCCGTCACGGTATTGGTGTGGATGAAATACCAGTGGTTTGCGTTGTATGAGATTATTCCTGGCTTTATCTTAGCTTCTATTGCGATCGTGATTGTGAGTCTGTTGGGTAAAGCGCCGAGCAGCGCAGCGCAACAGCGTTTTATTGATGCTGAGGCGCAATATAAGACTAAATGAGTTGAAATAAGGTAAATTGCAATAAAGGTAAAAAAAGTGTGAAGGCGAAATGCCTTCACCAGACCACTAGGTCATATACCCTATTGATTTCAAGATGCATCGCGACGGCAAGGGAGTGAATCCCCGGGAGCATAGCAAACTATGCGACCGGGGTGAGCGAGTGCAGCCAACAAAGAGGCAACTTGAAAGATGACGGGTATATAGATATTAAGGAGTTGAATAAGTTAGCTGTACAAACGTGTTCTACGTTTTTTTACAATTTGAAAACCGATAATTAAGACCAGAAACCAAACAGGCGTGATGATTAATGCCTGGCGGGTATCATCCCGTAAAGTGAGTAATATCAGAACAAATGCAAAAAATGCCAGACAGACCCATGACATGATAATACCTAATGGCATTTTATAGATTGAAGCCTTGTGTAATGCTGGGCGACGTTTCCGGTAAACCAAATATGAGCATAGGATCATGCTCCAAATAAACATAAACAGAATGGCTGAAACAGTAGTGACTAGGGTAAATACATGCATAACATCAGGAATTAAATAAATCAGCACCACACCACAGGATAAACATAAACAGGTGAAGATTAACCCTGATGCAGGCACAGAACGGCGTGAAAGGCGGCTGAATTGCTGTGGTGCATCGCCTTCTTTTGCTAATCCAAATAGCATGCGGCTGGTGGAGAAAACCCCACTGTTTGCTGAAGAGGCGGCGGAGGTTAATACCACAAAGTTCACGATACTGGCGGCAGCGGGTAAACCGATTAGAACAAACAGCTCAACAAAAGGACTTTTATCTGCAATGATTGAACGCCACGGTGTGACTGACATAATAATTATCAGCGCCAGCACGTAGAAGGTGATAATACGAATCGGGATGGCATTAATGGCTCTGGGTAGCGATTTCATTGGATCTTTAGTTTCTGCGGCCGCGGTGCCTACTAATTCAATGCCCACAAAGGCAAATATAGCTATCTGAAATCCGGCAAAAAATCCACTTAACCCTTTGGGAAAGAATCCACCATCATTCCATATATTTGCCAGTGAAGCGGTATGACCGGCTGGAGATTGAAAATGCATGCCAATCAGAACAGCGCCTGTCACGATTAAAGCGATAATGGCAACGATTTTTATCATAGCGAACCAGAATTCCATTTCCCCGAATAATTTCACTGTAGCCAGATTAAGGGAGAGCAGCAGTGAAACACAGAGTAGGGAAGTAAGCCATTGTGGAAAATCTGGTTGCCAATAGCTGATATAGGAAGTGATTGCGACTACATCGGCGATACCGGTAATGACCCAACAAAACCAATAAGTCCAGCCGACGAAAAAACCTGCCCAGGGCCCGAGCAAATCGGCGGAGAAATCACTGAATGATTTATAATTCAGGTTTGAAAGCAATAGTTCACCCATTGCGCGCATCACGAAGAACAGCATGAAACCGATAATCATATAAACGAATATGATCGATGGTCCGGCGAGAGAGATTGTTTTCCCTGATCCCATAAACAGACCCGTGCCGATGGCGCCGCCAATAGCGATAAGTTGTATATGCCGGTTGCTTAGATTACGTTGCAACTGCGTTTCCCCGGTTTTAGCGGAAAGTGAAGTGTGTATATTTTCTGCCATAGTATATAGTATCCAATATTTTCTTAGGTAAATTGTTACGGCTCTTTAAGTGGCCTTATATATGATGATGTTTGCGAAAAAGATTGTGACACAGATTACTATAGTAATAACAGTCTGATCTCACTTTAAAAACAAATTGGTTGCAATTTAACTTGTCAATGCTGTTGGAATTGAATGTGAATTATTCTTTTAGAAAAAAATAGCCATAATATATTGACGCTAGCTTTGTATCGGGGAATAATTGCTCATATTGGGTTGTTAGCTCAGTCGACAGAGCAGTTGACTCTTAATCAATTGGTCCGGGGTTCGAGCCCCCGACAACCCACCAAGTTAAGGCCAATCAAATGCGTTAATTACCGGCGGCTACTCATTGTTGATAAGCTTTCTTAAGTGATGGTCAGGCTTTCTGGCATGCAGAATTGAGTTAAGATTATTTCGATAAATCACCAAGATTGTCAATTTTGTGGAATATTCAACCCTGGTGATGATACATTGCTCATTAATTAAATTAGAAACGATAGCCGACAGTTATATTAAAACCATTAGTAGATAAATGATCTTTCTCATTTCCGTCTTTAATACTAAAACGGCTACCTTCATAACCAGCGGTAATTGAGGTATTGGTAGTTGGGTTGATAATAAAACCCGTTCCCCAACCTAAAGTATTTTTGCTTGTTGATTCTTTCTCGATATATCCACCACTATAGTGGGCAGTAGATTTATCATTTATTCTGGATAGCCCGAGTTGCCCATATAAACTAATATAGTCATTAATTCTATAGGTTGGGCCAATCATTAAAGAATAGTACTTTAAGTCATCCCTTGTGTAATATTTTGTTTCTTTTTCATTTCCTTTAGCAAAGGTAAATGATGATAATAGCCCCCATTGATCATCAAGCTCATATCGGTAACTCAATGTTGCACCATTTAGTGCACTTACATCTTGTGGTTTCACATAGGCGTATCCGATTGAGGCTGTATGTTGTTCTGCTTGAGCAGGTAAAGCTATCGCAGATACAGAAAAGATAACTCCACAGCTTAATAACAATTTTTGCATTTCATTACACTCTATATACTTCTAAAATAAACGACTTTATAATGCATTTAAACGATTTGCTTACTAGCAGTTGTGATGAGTATCATAACTTACACCATGAGTATATATTTTTTGATTAAATTTAGATGTTATTTTCAAATCATTACATTATTACTGACTTTTTAAGGATAGAAATAGCGACAAATAAACTCCGTTGTTAAATTCTGTGGCGACTAACTGTCGCCACTTAAAATAGAGCAGGTTTGTTATATCCGTTAATGGTTGGCTATATTTTTATTTGTCTATAGTTGATTTTAGCCATTGGATAAAGGCATTGACTTTCTCATTCTGTTGTTGAGGCAGGGTACAGGTATAGTAATATTGTTGACATAATACTTCAGTGTTGGGAAAGGGGGCGACTAATTCATTGTTTTCAATTTTTTCCCAAATCATATTTTTTCTTCCCATTGCAACACCTGCATGGTGTATTGCAGCAACGGCAGCTAAATCAGAACGATCAAAGACAATACACTTTTGTGATGGCTCCAGTGTAATGCTAAAGTGTTCTGCCCAAGTATTCCACTCTTTGGTATCAGAATCGTAGCTCCATGCTTGTTTATCATGCAATAGTGTGCAGTATCGTAGATTATCAATATTTCCCATTAAATTATGTTGTTCGGCATACTGTGGGCTACAGACCGGGGTAATATACTCACTCATCAGATATTGATGTGATAATTCGTTGGATATAATATCATCAAAATAGATCGCAAGATCGATACCATAACCACGGAAATTCACATTTTCATTACCGACTAAGATGTTCAGGTTAATGGATGGATAGAGCTGATTAAAATCAGCTAATTTAGGCACTAGCCAGCATTGAGTAAAGGTTGGGCGGGAGTAAATAGTCAGGTTACCCGATAACTCCTGATTTTTTATTTCCAGAATTTCCTGATTTAGGTGTTCCAGCGTTGATTTAATTGTCCAAAATAAACGCTTTCCTTCACAAGTTAATTCAATTTTTCTGTGAAAACGTTGGAACAGTTTGAATCCTAACTCTTGTTCCAGAGAACTGATTCGATGGCTGACCGCACTGGCAGTGATAGCTAATTCGTCAGCAGCCAGAACAAAAGAGCCGTGACGAGCGGCTATCTCAAATGTATGCAGCTTTGATAACTGGCTTCCATTGAGTAACTTATTTACAACCATGAAATTATCATCTGTGTACATATTTATCGTGTTTCTAGTTCATCGACGACGGATAATATAACCGTATCATTAAGGCGGTATGTTTCAGATAGTTTTAGTGATTTAAATCGCAAATAAAGTGAAAATTTTGATCGGTATCACTGAATTGGCTCAATCTGATTCATGCATGGCTATGTATTAATCATTTGTCAAAAATTGAATATTCATATTCAATAATGAAAATTCGTGTGACGAACAAAGGTTAACTGTGGGGAATGATTAAGTGGATTCACAACCTTGGGTGATTGGTACGTTACTCACAAGTATTGTGTTAATTGTATTTACGATAATTAAATTAAAGATTCACCCTTTTCTTGCTCTATTGTTAGCCAGTTTTTATGTTGGTGCCTTAATGGGAATGAACCCTGTTGAAATGGTGAGCGCCATTCAAGGAGGAATCGGGGATACGTTAGGTTTTTTAGCCGTAGTGATTGGTCTGGGGACCATTCTTGGTAAGATGATGGAGATATCCGGCGCGGCAGAGCGGATTGGTATCACATTGCAAAAATGCCGATGGCTGTCACCTGATATCATTATGGTACTGATTGGTTTGGTTTGTGGTATTACGCTGTTTGTTGAAGTCGGGGTGGTATTGTTAATTCCACTGGCATTTTCTATTGCCAGGAAAACCAATACGTCACTGCTGAAATTAGCGATCCCATTATGTACAGCGTTGATGGCGGTTCACTGTATTATTCCTCCACACCCGGCTGCATTATTTGTGACGAATAAACTGGGTGCGGATATTGGCTCGGTGATTATTTATGGGCTGATAGTTGGCCTGTTTGCCGCTTTGGTGGGTGGTCCATTATTTCAGAAACTTCTCGGTAGCCGTCTGCCTTTTAAATCGGTTCCGGCTGAATTTTCTGAAATTGCAGTTCGTAAAGAAGAAAATTTACCCTCTTTAGGCATGACATTGTTTACTGTGTTATTGCCAATTGGGTTAATGTTGGCTAAAACGGCCGCTGAATTAAATATGGAAAAAAGTACCACGCTTTATACGGTATTGGAATTTATTGGTAATCCTATTACAGCCATGTTCATTGCCGCGTTTGTTGCCTATTACACCTTGGGCATCAAGCAAAATATGGGAATGAGTACGCTGTTGACGAAAACGGAAGATTGTTTCTCTTCTATCGCCAATATTTTATTAATTATCGGCGCGGGCGGAGCATTTAATAGTATTTTAAAAGTCAGTGGCCTTAGTGATACGTTGGCCGTTATTTTGTCGAATCTGGATATGCACCCAATTCTTTTGTCTTGGTTGGTTGCCATTATTTTGCATGCGGCGGTTGGTTCAGCAACAGTCGCAATGATGGGGGCAACAGCGATTGTTTCGCCTATGCTGCCGCTATATCCAGATATTAGCCCTGAAATCATTACATTGGCTATTGGTTCTGGTGCTATCGGCTGTACTATTGTGACTGATTCACTGTTTTGGTTGGTTAAGCAATATTGCGGAACAACGCTCAGTGAAACTTTTAAGTATTATACAACCGCAACATTTATTGCTTCTGTGGTTGCGTTGGCTGGGACGTTTCTTCTTTCTACCATCGTGTAATGGCTACCATTATGTAATGGAAAGAAGTAACCGTTCAGCTTGAAAAATAAGAATAAGAAGTGCGAAGTGTCAATACCAGGGAAGCCTATAAAATAGGCAAATTTATATCTAAAATAATAAACAAGATAAACATTAAGGTAGTAATCAAAATAAGGGGAAGAGAAAAAATAAAGTATGATGTGCTGATATTTGTAGGAAGTTGCAGTAAATATAATAAGAAATTCTAATAATCAAAAAAGCAAGAGTTGTTTTTATATACCCTATAGGATTTCAAGATGCATCGCGGCGGCAAGGGGGTGAATCCCCGGGAGCATAGATAACGATGTGACCGGGGTGAGCGAGCGCAGCCAACAAAGAGGCAACTTGAAAGATGACGGGTATATACCAGGGAAACACTTATTTTAGGTTAATACATATATGAAAGGTACTGAAATTCAACAATTACTAAATGAACATCCGTTAGTAAAAAATTTGATGGAATTAGAGGAAATTTTCTGGTTTAACCCTTGTAATACCACCTTGAAAGAGGGATTGCCTTTTGTCGGTTTGGGCGCTGATGATGTTGAGGATGCTGAAGCACGCTTGGATCGTTTTGCGTCTTATTTATGTAAAGCTTTCCCAGAAACAGCCGTCACACATGGCATTATTGAATCAGAAATAGTGGCTATACCTACGATGCAAAAAACACTGGAGCAACATTATGGTGTGGGTATCACAGGGAACATTTTGCTTAAAAAAGACAGCCATTTGCCCATTTCCGGTTCGATTAAAGCCCGTGGTGGAATTTATGAAGTGTTAACTCACGCGGAAAAATTGGCATTACAGGCGGGGTTGCTTGCTGAAAACGATGATTACAGCAAACTGTTTTCAGAAGAGTTTAGACAGTTCTTTAATCAATACAGCATTGCTGTAGGTTCTACCGGCAATTTGGGGCTGTCCATTGGTATTGTCAGTGCAAAATTGGGCTTTAATGTCAGCGTACATATGTCTGCCGATGCTCGTGAATGGAAGAAGCAAAAGCTACGTTCACATGGGGTCAATGTCGTGGAACATGAGCTAGATTATGGGGTAGCCGTGGCCAGAGGGCGTAAAGAAGCTGAATCTACTCCTAACTGTTTCTTTATTGACGATGAAAACTCCCAAACGTTGTTTCTGGGATATTCTGTCGCAGGTGGACGGGTAAAGGCGCAGTTTGAGCAGATGAATATTGTGGTTGATGAAGATCATCCACTATTCGTTTATTTGCCGTGTGGTGTTGGTGGCGGTCCTGGTGGTGTTGCATTTGGATTGAAACTGGCTTTTGGTGATCATGTGCACTGCATTTTTGCTGAACCGACCCATTCTCCCAGTATGTTGTTGGGGGTATATACTGGTTTGCATGACAATATTTGCGTGCAGGATATCGGAATCGACAATATCACTGCTGCTGATGGTCTTGCGGTAGGCAGGGCTTCCGGCTTTGTTGGGCGAGCGATGGAACGTTTGCTGGATGGATTTTATACTGTTCAAGATCAGGAAATGTATAATCTGTTGGGCTTACTGGATCGTGATGAAGGTATCCGGTTAGAGCCTTCGGCGTTAGTTGGGATGGCGGGTCCTGCTCGTGTGAGTGGAAACCTTGATTACCTGAACAATAAGAACCTTTCAGCAGAAAAGATGAAACAGGCTACGCATTTGGTTTGGGCAACCGGCGGTGGTATGGTGCCCGATGATGAAATGACAAAATATTTGGTGACAGCCAAAATCTAATTGGTCTTTTTCACAGGGGCAATCCGGTTGCCAGCATCTGGTTTATCAGGTTCAATATCTTGCTGGCCTCCAGATTATTACTGAAAAACGCGTTGATTTGATTTCCTACTCTGAAAAGTCATCTCCTTAATGTTTTTCAAGTAATATTCCCGCCAGCAGTTGGCGGGAATATATCAGTACACTGGTTACTTACATCAAACATTTTTGTAATTAAATGAATGTGTTCCTGAATATTTCCACAACGGTTCCCAGTAGGATTCTATGAAAGCCTTCACCGCATCTTCTCCCTCAATAAGATAGTTGAACTCCGAAAGATAACCCGGATAGAGATTATCAGAACCAACCACGTAGAGTTCATCATCAATTATTGTTACTTTTGCATGATTCCCAGGAGCAGGGGGAACTTTGGGATATACCGGACCACTTGCTTTAATTAAGGATCGGAATGGGCGTCCTATAGCACCTATCTGTGGGGGTCTTTCAGCAAGAGACGGTTCTTTTAGCGTAGCAGTATAAGAATTTTCATCCGGGGTTGGCCATTTGTATGTAGTGCCTTCAATCAAAAGATCTTCAGGTACTTTGTCTGTAAAGAAAAAAGGGGCAACCTCAATTCTTTTCAATGCGGCTTGCCTGATTCCATCAGGATCTTCCAGCTTCTCATCGGTATGCTCATCATGTGTCAAATAGTATTTAAATATTTCAAACGTTCTTTTGGCTCCAGAACCAAAAGAATATTGATCACCAGCAGCACCAGCTGCTGCATCAAGTGGCGATACAACAATTTGAACTTCCAGTTCGGGGTTGGAAAGTAATGCTTCGATTAACCATCGGCACACATGATGATCTTTCCATTGTTTTTTCCATGCACTGACAAGATCCTGTTGGGACATGCGGATTTTTTTCTTTGCATTCTTTATTATAAACTCTTTCATTATTTCGGAGCCTTTTTTATAATCCGTTCGCATATCAGGCCCAGACCAATATTTACCTACGGATAATATCCTGCTTGTTTTCTTATATTCTGGGTCCTTAGGTGGATTTTTTAGGCATTCTTCTTTTTTTCTGTCTATATATTCAGTAATGTGCTCTTTTTTTAATGGATCTGCTGGCTTTCCCACAATACCATTTGCATTAACCCATCTATTTTCATCTATATCAAAGAATTCTTTAGTTAAGAGATCTGTATCAGCCTCCCACATGTTATTTAAAAATAATTGTGAGCTTAATGATGCCGTTCCTATAACTTTAACAGAGACATCATGAACTGGAGGGTAATTTTTAAAAAGATCCATATTTAAATTATGGCCCCCGACAAATGACTCAATTCCATCAACTGCGATAATTTTTGTATGATTCCATGTCATTCTGGTATCATCTTCTGGAAACATTTCTTCTGGCAGCGCTTTCTTCTCTAATGATACTTTAAGTCCGTCTACTATCCTGTAAAACCGACCAATCCATATTTCAGGTATACACTCCCAATGATCTCTCCTTTCTTGAATTAATTTAATAATATCATTCTTCAATGCCAGATATTCAGGGGTACCTTCAAAGTATGAATTCACACCGTTTAATAAAGATGTCGGTGTTTGAGCGAATAAGAACCTTATCTGAGTTCTGTCCTTCCTGTTTATTTTTTTGGTAAATGCGCGATCAATAGCTGATAGGATAACTTTTCTCCACTCTGCATCCGGGGCATTCAAGGAGGAAATATCGCAGCGATAACGCATGTTTTCCAGAATGCTTACAATAGCATCTTCAAATTCCGCTGCTCTTTTAACCGCCTGTGGCATTATCTCTTTTCCAAAAGGAAGCCCCCATATTTTGGGAGTATCAAATATTTTTACATAGTTGATTTCACTTGTTTTATTAAAGTAACCGTCCAGTTTTTTTTGTAAACCATCCAATAAATTCATATATACATCCTCCAAGCAACAATTTTTTTACATATCAACCAACAGCCTGCCAGCATCAGGCAAGCTATTTATAATCATAATCAATTTTTGAGGGGGGGAAGTTAAAAAAGATAGAACCGACTTCGCATTTTTAAAGGGGGGGGGATAAATCGACTTTTCTGAGCCATATACCCGTTATCTTTCAAGTTGCCTCTTTGTTGGCTGCGCTCACTCACCCCGGTCACATAGTTTGCTATGCTCCCGGGGATTCACTCCCTTGCCGTCGCGATGCATCTTGAAATCCATAGGGTATAGATCCGTAATTCAGGCGATATCAACAATTCAATGAAGCCAATTTTATTGAGAATGAAAATAAAATTGGCCTTGCTGTGTCTTATTGCGTTGAGCGGGGGATTTTGAGAGGTTCCCTTTTATATCATGGGAATAGAGATATCGAAATTGTAATTAATAATTGCATAATGCGATAAAATGTTGCATTTTATACACGTGCATTTTATAACGCATGTAGTACAAAATCCCAGAGGGGTAAACTAAACTATGGCTATCAGTATACGTTTGGATGATGATTTCGTGAATGATGTAAAAATTCATGCAGAAGCTTCAAGCAGAAGTGTACCTAAGCAAATCGAGCATTGGGCTAAGATTGGCCGCATTGCGGAGGATAACCCTGATTTGCCGTACTCTTTTATCCTTGATTCTTTACTGGCAAAAAGCGAAGTCAATAGCGGTAAGGTGTCGCGTTATGTCAGAAGGACAAAAAGATCCAAAGATTGAAGTTTATGAAACAAGACGTTTCTCTAAGGCATTATCTAAGTTATCTGAAGATCTTCTTACGATAGTAGAAGATGAGATTGATAGAATAATTGATAATCCTGAGATCGGTGAGCAGAAGAAAGGTGATTTAAGTTTCCTTCGAGTTCATAAATTTCAGTTAAATAACCAGTTAACATTGCTTGGTTACTGTTGGGTTGAAGAGAAAATAGAGTTATACCTGCTGAACTTTGGCTCTCATGAAAATTTTTATCAGGAATAAAAGCGACACAGAAAAGCAGATTTTAAACTCATTGGATAGGGGCTAGGGGCTCTATCCAATAAAGCGCGTTTCAAGGCTGCGTATTGCGTGGCCTTTTTTACACCACTCATTCAATAAACCCCTATTTACTTAAATCAAAGGCTACAAGCGGCGTATACCCGTTATCTTTCAAGTTGTCTCTTTGTTGGCTGCGCTCGCTCACCCCGGTCACATAGTTTGCTATGCTCCCGGGGATTCACTCCCTTGCCGTCGCGATGCATCTTGAAATCAATAGGGTATATATCATTCTCAAGCAAAATCATTGTTGTATTAGTTTGTTTCTGGTATGACTTGGCTATGCAGCTATTGATGATTTGCAACGAAGTGTATTTATTAATCTATATGAGAGAAAAAATATGCCTACACTTTTTGACCCAATTCGCATTGGTGATCTCGACTTGCCAAATCGCATCATTATGGCTCCTCTGACACGTAACCGTGCAGAAGGAGAAGGGCGTGTCCCTAATGCGCTAATGGCGGAATACTATGCTCAACGCGCTTCCGCTGGTTTGATTATCAGCGAAGCGACTTCCGTAACCCCACAGGGAGTTGGCTACGAGAATACGCCGGGTATTTGGTCGGATGAGCAAGTTGCTGGCTGGCGATTGGTCACGGATGCTGTGCATGCTGCTGGTGGGCGTATTTTTATACAGCTTTGGCATGTGGGGCGGATATCGGACCCTGTTTTCCTTAATGGAGAACGGCCGGTGGCGCCAAGTGCAATTGCGGCTGATGGTCATGTTAGCTTATTACGCCCAAAACGTCCTTTTGTGGTTCCTCGGGCGCTTGAGTCTGAGGAGATTCCCGGCATTGTTGAAGCATTCAGACGCGGAGCGGAAAATGCGAAAACGGCAGGGTTTGATGGAGTAGAAATACATGGTGCCAATGGATATTTGCTCGATCAATTCTTGCAAGATAATGCTAATCTGCGCACAGATCAGTACGGAGGTTCAGTCGAAAATCGGGCTCGGTTGCTGCTGGAAGTGACAGACGCTTGTATTTCGGTTTGGGGATCAACACGTGTTGGTATGCATTTGTCCCCACGTGGTGGTCATTACTCTATGGCGGATTCCAATCCTGTGACGACGTTTGGATATGTAGCACGTGAACTTGGTAAACGAGGTATTGCTTTTATCTTCTCACGTGATGCTGTGGTTGATGGTGACTTAAGTAAGGTGATAAAAGAGGCTTTTGGGTCAACCTATATTGCTAACGAGGAACTTACTAAAGAAAGTGCCGAGCAAGTTCTTGCTGACGGCCGGGCTGATGCAGTGGCTTTTGGTCAATTATTCATCTCCAATCCAGACTTACCTCACCGGTTTTTAGCTAAAGCGCCATTTAATGAACAACAACCGGAAACTTTTATGGTTCCTGGTGCTATAGGCTATACTGATTATCCAGTGCTTACCTAGGTAAGGGGATATCTTACCCGCAGTGGATAGCCTAACATGAAAGATATTCGAATTGTTTTTCGGGGATGTTAATTTAAAGCTTTAATGGCGCTTTTTGGTTGAACGTCCCAAGATATCCGGCTGGCTCATTTTATAAGAGCCGGTCATATTTCATTGCAGGATAATTTGAAGGAGAATGATAATGTCAGATTCATTAAATGTATCTATTGTTCGTCGTTTTTACGACTCTATGGGTGATATTGATGTTCTTCGCCAGATCATGGCGAGCGATATTATTTGGGATGTTACCGAAGGATCTCGGTATGGTGGGGTTTATGAAGGGATTGAGGATATATTAAATAATTTTTTTGTGCCGTTTTTAAATGATATTGATGAGTTTATTGTGGACAGTTCTGAATATTTTGAGTCAGATGATCATGTCATTGTTCTGGGTAATTATTTGGGACGGGTGAAGCGTGGCAAACGGTTCATTTCTCGTTTCGTTCATATATGGACAGTGCGGGATGGGCGGCTAGTTAAATTACAACAAACTGCCGATACGCTTCAGATTGAGCGTGCTCATGCAGATTATGCTATTCGGTGACATCGGTTATTATGCCGGCAATATTAACTGAGCCAAACAATAGCATAGGGTGATCAATTTTACTAAGCACTTTGTCTAGGCTCGAACTTATACGAAAATAGGTGATATCGGTTGTTTTGATGTTTTGTTTCATCTTCACCTTGTTGAGTGAGCAGTTTTATCAGTAATTTTCCGGTGTCCCTGCCTATTTGGGGATAATCAATGCGAATTGATGTCAGTGTTGGCTGTGTGTGGTCACAGTTATTTGAACCATCCAGACAAGCAACAGCCAAATCAGCGGGTATTTTAAGTAGACGCCGCTGACATTCAAACATGACACCTAGGGCAATCACTTCGTGACTGCAAATCACACCTTCCAGTTCAGGTTGACGTAATAACATTTCAGTAATTGCCTGGCGACCAAATTGCATGCTAGCAGTATCCGAGGTAGTGATATTTTGGTCAGCATTCTGATAGTGATGCAGCATGGCTTTATGCCAGCCATTAATTTGCTGATTGCGTAAACGGCTATCCATTTGGGCGCCAATATAACCGATATGCTTGCGGCCATTATTCAACATATGTTCAGTCAACGTATAGGCAGCCGCGGAAAAATCGGTTTCTATATTAATTGCCGTCTGCTGTTGATGAGAGTTTGCAACATTAATAATGGGAATATTGATATGAGAAATATTGCTGTGGGTTTTATCTGCCAATAGCGAACCAAAAATCACCAATGCGACTGCATTGCTTTGCAGTAATGTCATGATAATTTCAGCTTCTTTATTATGGTCATATTCATGACATCCAAGTAAAACTTGAAAGGCATGTTTATTCAGCACTTGTTGCAGTGACTGTATAAATGTAGCACTAGCTTTATCTGTCAGTGAGGGCACAAGTACTGCAATAATATTACTTTGGCCCGAAGCAAGTACGCCGGCAGCGCCATTTGGGATATATCCCAATTTTTGTATAGCGTGTTCAATTTTTTCTCGCAATTTATCCGATACCACTTCTGGTGTTCTCAATGCGCGTGAAACTGTCATTGAACCGACACCGGCATACTTAGCAACATCTTGTAATGTTACTCGCCCTGTATTACGGCGTTTTCGTGTCTTTTTCATCAAAATATTTTTCTATTTTTTTAATTAGCGGCTATAAATTTGACGATGGGATTCTACCTGATCTCAGGCAAGCCGTGGAGGAAAAAACCATGATGTACTTTCGCTTTCTGGTGAATTAATCAAATAACAAATGATAGCGCTATCACAATTATGAGTTACTATCATAGATAGCGCTATCATTTGTGACTAATATCACTAGCAGAAGATAGAAGATAGAAGATAGAAGATAGAAGATAGAAGATAGAAGATAGAAGATAGAAGATAGAGAGTAGGTAGAGTGGAATGAGATTTTAATTAGGGGAAATTGATGCTAAAGACGTTACTCACCCAAGATGTGATCCAAGTGATACCGGATGCTAAAAATTGGCGTGAAGCGATTGCGATTGCTTGTCAGCCTCTGGTGGAAAATGGCGCCATTTCTGCTTGTTATATTGATGCTATTTATCGTTCGCATGAGGTAATTGGTCCCTATTATGTTGTTGGGCCGGGAATTGCTATGCCACATGCCAGACCGGAACAAGGGGTCAACAAATTAGCTTTAGCGTTAACTGTGATTAGCAAAGGAGTGGAGTTTGGTTCTGAAGAAAATGATCCGGTTAATTTGTTGATTGTCTTGGCAGCAACGGATAGCAACAGCCATATCGAAGTGATCGCTAAACTTGCCGAACTATTTGATAATCAACAAGATATTGCATTACTGATGAGTGCCAAAAGTAAAGAAGAGATTCTTGCCGTGATTAACAAGTATTAAGTCGTTATTTTTGCTATGGGGTAACAGTATGAAAATCACTGTCGTTTGCGGACATGGGTTAGGTACCAGCTTGATAATGGAAATGAGCATCAAAAATATTCTGAAAGAGATGGGAATAGATGCCAGTGTTGATCACGTCGATCTGGGGTCAGCAAAAGCAACTCAAAGCGACATTTTTGTCGGGACTAAAGATATTGCAGAACAACTGGTTATTCAGGCAGTCGATGGCAAAATTGTTGCGCTGGACAATATGGTGGATAAATCGGCAATGAAAGTACGTCTGTCCGTGGCATTAGTTGAACTTGGTGCACTGTAACCGGGGAGGTTGTCATGGAGTTTTTTCATTTTCTGATGAGTGATGTTCTGTCAGAACCTGCGATTTTGGTGGGGGTTATCGCGCTTGTTGGTTTGATCGTGCAAAAGAAACCGGTGACTGAATGTATCAAAGGTACCATAAAAACCATTATGGGGTTTTTGATCTTGGGGGCGGGTGCTGGATTAGTCGTCTCTTCACTGGGGGATTTTGCTGAAATTTTCCAACACGCTTTTGGTATTCAGGGAGTCGTACCAAACAACGAAGCAATTGTTTCCATTGCGCAAAAGAGTTTTGGTAAAGAAATGGCCATGATCATGTTCTTTGCTATGGTGATCAATATTTTGATTGCGCGTTTTACCCCGTGGAAATTTATCTTTCTGACTGGGCACCACACATTATTTATGTCCATGATGGTCGCGGTGATTCTGGCAACAGCAGGGATCAAAGGCTCGATGCTAGTGGCTATTGGTTCTGTGGTTGTTGGCGTTGCTATGGTTTTCTTCCCGGCGATTGTCCATCCATATATGAAGAAAATAACAGGTTCTGACGACGTTGCCATTGGGCATTTTTCCTCGCTTTCCTATGTTCTCGCTGGTTTTATTGGCAGCAAACTAGGAAATAAGGCCCACTCAACCGAAGAGATGAATGTTCCGAAAAGCTTGCTGTTTCTGCGTGATACACCGGTTGCCATCTCTTTTACGATGGCGATTATTTTCATGATCAGTTGTTTATTTGCTGGCGGTGATTTTGTGAGGGAAGTCAGTGGTGGGAAAAATGGATTTATGTTCTCTCTAATGCAATCTATTACCTTTGCCGCAGGTGTATACATTATTCTGCAAGGTGTGAGAATGATAATTGCAGAAATTGTTCCTGCATTTAAAGGAATCTCTGACAAACTGGTACCCAATGCTAAACCTGCGTTAGATTGCCCGGTTGTCTTTCCTTACGCTCCTAATGCAGTATTGGTAGGATTCTTGAGCAGTTTTGTGGCTGGTGTTATCGGTATGTTTGTCCTGTATGCACTCGGTATGACGGTCATTATTCCCGGCGTTGTGCCGCACTTTTTTGTTGGTGCGGCGGCCGGGGTTTTTGGTAATGCGACAGGGGGGCGTAGAGGCGCTATTCTCGGGGCTTTTACTCAAGGCTTTCTGATTACCTTCTTACCCGTATTTCTGTTACCCGTTTTGGGGGATATCGGTATTGCTAACACGACATTCAGTGATGCTGACTTTGGCGCATTGGGCATTCTGTTAGGTATTATTGTTCGTTGATTGTGGAATATCTGGATCTTGGAATTGAAACAGGGTCATAAACACCCTGTTTCTTGCCAAAATATTGATGTAAACCATTCGACCATGATAAAGCACCCGTCAGTGCTCATGAGAATTTCTTGGTTTCATCGTTTTTTATATAAAGTCTTCAACAGAAATAGAAAAGTAAATTTTCAAAAAAATGATTATTTAGTCACGTTTTTAGCCCTTTATTTTGATTTATCAAATTGTTATCCATATATCAGTTAGGGGAAATTTAAGCAAAATTCAGGTTAATTAAACAGGTCAGAGAGAAATATGTAATAATGAAATCGATTATTTATAGCAAAATATGGCCTATAGATTGAAGATATTGGGGGGGAATATAAAGATCATAACTATTCTCTTTGCAAAGTGTTCTTAACTCAATTGCTGAGCTAACTGATAGTTTCTCATAGATACTTTCGAAATATTTTTCCACAGTGCGATATGAAATTTTCATTTCGTCAGCGATATATCTATTACTAACGCCACGGCAGAATAAAAAAATGATTATCCATTCTTTCTCTTTTAATATATTGTTAGGTTGTTGAAATCGAATTGATATAGGAATATTGTTCTCCATATAATGAGATACAGTAAAATTATGTATTTCTCTTGCGTGAGCAATTATACCAATACACTGTTTATTTTCATCCATTAACGGATATTTATCACAGAAATAGGATGTGGCTTGTTCATTTTTTGCTTGAGGGTAAGTGCTAAGAGATGATATTCGTTGCATACCCTGTAACACCTTATGATCATGTTCCTCAAAAAGATGAGAGAATTGATTAACTGGCGAAGGTAATTCTTTATCGGTATACCCAATAATATCAAGATTTTCAGGTAGCTTATTAGCTTTGATAAACATTTTATTTGCATAAATAAAGCGGAACTCCTTATCTTTTACAAACCACGGTTCTGAGCTTTTATCCCACATATTAGTTAATTGAGGAGTAATAAAAGGGACTTTTTTACATCCTGATTGACTCATATTTGACCTTTATAACATTATTACCTTATATACCCGTTATCTTTCAAGTTGCCTCTTTGTTGGCTGCACTCACTCACCCCGGTCACATAGTTCGCTATGCTCCCGGGGATTCTCTCCCTTGCCGTCGCGATCCATCTTGAAATCCATAGGGTATAAAAAATTTGAATAAATAGACGATATTTATAAGTAAGACAATAAGAACCTTTTTGGTGCATAGAGATCAAAACTATTTAGTCGGCAATATTCCTCCAGTTGTGAGTCTGAGTTAACTTTCAATTTATTATAAATCTTTCTTATATATTCCTCTATGGTTTTATGTGAAATTTTGAGTAATTGACAGCTTTGTTTCCTACTATATTTTTGTAGAAAAAGAAAGACAACTTCCCATTCTTGTTCAGTAAGGAGATAAGTTGGCGATTGAAACATAATAGAAGTAGGTAGTTTACTGTGAAATAGCCGAGTCAATGAATTATCCTGAACTTTCCAGGCATGGAAAAGAATACCGATGCATTCACCTTTACCATCATCGAGTGGAAATTTTTCCTGGAAATAAGATGATAAAACTTTATCTCGCCCAAATACATGTGTCTCTAATGATAAAATACTTTCTCTATTTTTTATTACCTGCAAATCATGTGTAATAAAATCTTTGGCAAATTCATTGCCCCTCCAGGGAATATCACTATCATATTTACCTTCATAATCATAGTTGGCATTTATATTTTGGAGTTTAATTAATGCACTATTACCATAGAGAAAACAGGAAGATTTATCTTTTATTCCCCACGGTTCATTGCTTACTTCCAATGTGTTGATTATTTGTAACGAAATAGTTGGATTTTTTCTAGTCATATTTGTGTAATATTTTGATTTAGGAAAACATAATGCTTTCTTGTTGCAAAAATTTTTCTGGTGTGTCGAGATCAACATCGTTAAGACAACAATATTCTTTTTGTTTTTGGCCGATGTATTTTTGTAAAATCATGACTATTTTCCCACATGTAAACTAATTGCGGAGTGATATTATTTTGTTTGTTTAACATGACAACTCCTTAATGAGTCTTTAAATCATTATCTGAAGCGTTTTTTTAATGATTACACTTAAAATAACCTGAATATATAAGAGATTGCAATAATTAATTGGTAAAGAAATAAAATTTATTGATTTTTACACATATCTGTTAATTAAATGGTTTATTATTCTGTGTAAAAAATACCTCTATGTAAAAAAATATAAGTATTAATATTGTTTAGTTCTGAAATTATTTAAGTTGTCTTTATACAGGTTTGATTTAATCCTTAACATCTCTTTCTCTGTTTTTATTTTCCTTGGCTGTCGAGATCATATTGTATATACCCGTAATCATTGAAGATGCTTGATTTTATCCGAAATGGAGATCATTATCCTCGCTATGAAAATATTTATTACATCAGAACAAAAAATCAAACTTGAACGTCTTCAC
>NZ_JBHFKT010000039.1:0-47064 GCF_042879335.1 Photorhabdus sp. RM96S
ATTAGTTTATTAGTTTATTAGTTTATTAGTTTATTAGTTTATTAGTTTATTAGTTTATTAGTTTATTAGTTTATTAGTTTATTAGTTTATTAGTTTATTAGTTTATTAGTTAAACACCTTACAAAAATCACTATATTTATGATATTCATCTTAATAATAAAATAAAAAATTCTTTATTACTGAAACATAATTAAAATTGACGAAAAATATAACGATGATTAGGTTAGTGATGAAAAAAATTCCTTTTTATTTGGATGGTTACGAAATCTCTTTTGGTCATGCACGTAGAACAAGAATTCCAATTATAAAAATAACTCATTCCAAAAATGGGATTTCCATCAAACCATTTTATAGTGTTAATAGAATAAACTTACTTGAAATAATTCAATATGAAACTGGTTTAAATGATCAATATATTGAATCTATTAATGAGCATTTTCAAGAAGTTAATTATCCTTAATAAGGAAAAATATATTATAATTATTATATGCCCTGTTTGCTGGTAAAATTGCCTAAACAATTCATCAGCAAACTAGTAAAAGGTCTTTATAGATTGCCGGTAATAATACCATTGAAATAGCCCCCCTGAAAAATGTACTTATTAGTCAAATCTACCTTGGTGAAGAATAACTTTTATGCTTACTAATTGTAACCTATTGGAGTAATATACATTTTTCTTTTATTTTTTCCGTTATTTTGCTAATAAAGGAGAAGCTTTATCAATAGATTTAGTGATAATTACCGGATGATGTGAAACATCCAGCAGAAATTAACCCTTGGTTTTGGCCTTTAACTGTTAAATAAATTAAATTTGACATATTCACCTCGTTTATTTTTTCAATACTTCGATGGATACTGTGGTAGGCAGGTCAATATTGTCAAGGGTAAATGGTCTTAAAATAGACAATTTTTTATTCCAAGTACCCAAAATGTTAATAATCGGCCTCCAATCGCAAAACAAAAAGCAGGAAAACATGTATATACCCTATGGATTTCAAGATGGATCGCGGCGGCAAGGGAGCGAATCCCCGGGAGCATAGATAACTATGTGACCGGGGTGAGTGAGTGCAGCCAACAAAGAGGCAACTTGAAAGATAACGGGTATACAATATTGATTGCAATTACCAGATTCTCTAAGATAGTAAACAACAATTGTCTCTATTTTATGGCAAAAATGTCGTCCATTCTCTGAAAAAACAAACAATTAACATCATTGGACATTGAACAACCGTGAAAAATAACAGCGAACAACCCACTTTCTACATCCACGACTACGAAACTTTTGGTCAACATCCGGCCTTAGACAGACCGGCTCAATTTGCTGGTGTTCGTACTGATATGGATTTCAATATTATTGAAGAGCCATTAGTTATTTACTGTTCACCTGCTGATGATTATCTGCCACAACCAGAAGCTGTCATGATTACAGGTATTACTCCGCAAATTGCATTAGAAAAAGGGGTCAATGAAGCGGAATTTGCCCGCCAGATTCATAATGTATTCAGTGTACCGAACAGTTGTATCCTCGGTTATAACAATATTCGGTTTGATGATGAAGTCAGCCGTAATATTTTTTACCGCAATTTTTATGATCCGTACGCTTATAGTTGGCAAAAAGGTAATTCCCGTTGGGATTTACTTGATGTATTACGTGCCTGTTATGCCTTGCGCCCCGAAGGTATTGTCTGGCCAAAGAATGAAGATGGTCTACCTAGCTTTAAGCTAGAACATCTGACTAAGGCAAATGGTGTTGAACATTCACATGCTCACGATGCGATGTCCGATGTCTATGCCACAATCGCAATGGCAAAATTACTCAAAGAAGTACAGCCAAGGATGTTTAATTATTTCTTTCAGTTAAGAAATAAGCAGAAAATTAGCGCCCTCATCGATATTCCCCAAATGAAACCGCTGGTTCATGTTTCCGGGATGTTTGGCGCTGCTCGCAGCAATCTCAGTTTGGTTGCACCTCTTGCCTGGCATCCGGTAAATCAGAATGCCGTTATTATGTGCGATTTAGCCGGAGATATTTCACCATTACTGGAATTGGATGCAGATACATTGCGTGAACGTCTATATACCCGCCATGATGAATTACAGCCAGATCAACTACCAGTCCCGATAAAACTGGTTCATATTAATAAGTGCCCAATAGTCGCCCCCGATAATACTTTGCGAACAGAAGACGCTGAGCGTATCGGTTTGGATCGTGATCATTGTGAAAGAAATCTGGCTATTCTGCGAAATAATCCACAAATTAGAGAAAAAGTTGTAGAGCTATTTGCAGAGGCTGAACCTTTCCCTGAATCTGATAATGTTGATGCTAAGCTGTATGATGGTTTTTTTAGTAGTGCCGATAAAGCAGCAATGAATATTATCCGTGAGACATTACCTCAGAATTTACCTGCACTCGATCTGACTTTTCAGGACCCACGTATTAAAACGCTGTTATTCCGCTATAGAGCCAGAAACTACCCTGCTACTCTAACTTACGATGAACAACAACACTGGTTACGTCATCGTCAAGATGTATTAACTCAAGATAAGCTGAGTGAATATTTCTTTATAATTGAACAACTCTTCACTGAATATCAAGGCAACGAAGAAAAATGCCGTCAACTTAAAGCACTCATGGAGTATGCGGCAAAACTGGTCGGATAATTAAACAGACAGTAGGTAAATATAAAACGGCGAGTCATATATACTCGCCTTTCCGACAGGATAACTCTCTCATCAATCTTTACAGATTTAAACTTTCCTAGTGACAACATGACATTGTCACTACTGAGAATATTGACATTAAGATCTTTCACCCCAATTTTTCAACTTGGATGTTTTCCCAATTCCGGGATTGAGAGTGTTAGTGGGATCAGTCATCCGATAAAAAGCCTTAAGTTGAAGTTTAGCCTGATATAGATGACCCACATTATGCTCTGCGGGATATTCCGCTCCTCGTTTATCAAGCAGCTCTATCATTCTTTCTTTCAATGCCTGTACGTCCACCCCTTTTTTCACAATGTAATCCTGATGAAACACGTAGCACATAAAATGCCCGCAATAAAGTTTGTGTACCAATACATCATCAAACTCTGGGGGTAATTGTTCAAACCATTCACGATCATTGCGGCGCAGAGCGATATCAAGTGACAGGATATTCTCTACTTCGTTACTATGCACCGCTTGATAACGGATCGCTGAACCACCGGCGGAAAAACGATGCAAGAACGCTTTAGCACCCTCCTCCGGCGTACAAGCAAAAAAATCCCCTTCCACCCGGCTAAAATATTCTTCCAACCAGCTTCTGGCCTCTTCAACCCCATCACCTGACATTTTTAATATCAAATGGTGCTCAAAACGATTACGATATTCTTTCAAACGTTTAGGCAAGTGGGAGGGAAGTAAACGACTTAACCCCTGCATAATGCGATCGATAAGATTGACAGGTAAAAATGGAATTCGGTTGAAAAGAGCGTCCATTCTCCCTTTCAAAGTAAAATAAGCCGGCATCTTATCCGTGCCAAGCTTATCAATCATGATGAAAGTATCTTTACCGTAAGTTTCCGCAATATCGAAAATATCCCGGTGCATATATTCACCCGCCACCGGTAAATTATGAAAATTTGCTAATATATGGCGACGCAATTCCGTCAATACGCCAGTTTGGTTGGTACCGATATAAAATACTTGAGACAAAGGTTCTGCCGGAAAAGTATCGAGCCGCACAGCAAACACAACCAACTTACCCGCACAACCTGAAGCTTCAAATAAACGACGCTCGTCAGAATTAAAACGAGATGGAGTATCAGCATCTACGTCACGTACTCGTTGGGCATATTCATGATCAGATGCTTTACGCTGACCCTGTTCTACATCCTGATCACTGTAACGCTGTTCTTCCAGACAAGAGAGAATCTCTTCTGGTGTTTCTCCCAAATAGATACCCAGATGATTAATCAATTCTGGCTTACCACACTCATTAACACGTCCATACAATGCCATTTCGGTATAAGCCGGCCCACGATGAACTAAAGAACCTCCTGAGTTATTACAGATGCCCCCAATCACAGAAGCGCCAATACAGGAAGAACCGATAACTGAATGTGGTTCACGTCCCAGCGGCTTGAGCGCCCGTTCAAGTTGCCATAATGTACTGCCAGGTAATGCAACTACCTGATTATACTGTTTTAAAATCTGAATTTTATTCATGCGCAGCGTGCTAATAATGACTATGTCACGATCGTAATCCTTACCATTCGGAGTAGAACCTTCAGTTATACCCGTGTTGGCCGCCTGCATTAAAATGATTTTATCTGCTTCAACGCAGACCTTAAACACACGCCACTGTTCCACCAGCGAGCCGGGAAATACAACGGCTAAAGCATCTCCCTGGCCGGAGCGAAAGCCTTTACGATAACGTTCAGTTTTATGGGGAGCAGTCAGGATATGAGATTTACCGACAATATTGGTCAGGGTAGTAATGAGTTGCTGATTTTGAGAGGTCTTTGCATCATTCATAGTCTCTTCCTTAATATACAATTACCTCTCAGAGCATAGATTGTTTTTCTTCGTTTACCGTTGAAATTTTTCTTATCTGTAAGCGACCTCGCTGTTTTTTTTCTTAAGCTCCTTTTCGTTAACTATTACGGTAAAATTAGCAACATAGTAAAAATAATGGCGCCAAATTCGGCGCCATTATTCTTTTGCTAAATATTAAACCATTTCAGAGTATTGAGGCATCGGCTGACGGAAGCGACGGGTCAGGAATACCATATAAACTAGACCAATTGCTCCCCAAGTTAGCCCCAATTCCATAGAACTTTGCTCCAGATTCATCCATAGTACGCTAACAGTACAAGCACCTATCACAGGTAATATCAAGAAATTAATGGTATCTTTTAATGTACGGTTACGACGTTCACGGATATAGAATTGAGAAATAACTGATAAGTTTACAAAGGTGAACGCTATCAACGCACCAAAGTTAATCAGAGCTGTTGCAGTAACCAGATCAAAGGTAATCGCAGATAACCCTATGGTGCCTACCAACAATACGTTGATTATCGGAGTCCGCCATTTTGGATGAACATAGCCAAATATTTTCTCAGGAAATACACCATCGCGCCCCATAACATAGAGCAAACGGGAAACCCCCGCGTGAGCCGCCATACCAGAAGCCAAAACAGTGACACAAGAGAACACCAAAATAATGGATTGGAACAGAGTACCTGCTACATACAGCATAATTTCTGGCTGAGATTCATCCGGGTTCTTGAACCGAGAAATATCCGGAAAATAGAGCTGCAAGAAATAAGAAACCGCAATGAAGATAACACCACCGATTAATACTGTCAGGAAAATCGCTTTCGGAATCACCTTACCAGCATTCGGAGTCTCTTCGGACAACGAACTAATGCCATCAAACCCTAGAAATGAGAAGCACAAAATCGTCGCCCCAGTAATCATTGGGATCAAATGGGCATCTTCAGAAACAAATGGTTTCGCATTCCATAAAGTTCCTACTCCTTCCCCGTTGTACACACCGTGGATCAGTAAACCCACAAATACGACCATAATGGCCACCTGAACAATAACAATAGCCGTGTTGAGATTAGCAACAACGTTAATGCCACGCAGGTTAAAAGCGGTCATCAGTAATGCAAAACCCACAACGAAGATCCACGGATCTACGCTAGGAAAAATGGCCTGAAGATAAATTTTCGCTAACAAGATATTAATCATCGGCATGAACATATAGTCCAATAGCGATGACCAACCCACCATAAAGCCAACATGCGGACTAATGGATTTTTGTGCATAAGTATATGCAGATCCAGCAGAAGGGAAACGTTTTACCAACTTCCCGTAGCTCACGGCGGTAAACAGAATTGCGATCAAAGCAATAGCGTAGGATGTCGCTACGTGACCGTTAGTCAAACCAGAAACAATACCGAAAGTATCAAAGATAGTCATAGGTTGCAGATAAGCAAGACCCATCATCACTACCTGAACCAAGGTCAGTGTTTTTCTGAGCTGAACGCGATTATTAGCACCAGTCTGGTTGGTACCTAGTGTGATTACAGTATTATGAGTCATGAGCAAAACCTCCCATAACTCCGATTCGTGTTATGACACTACTTAATCGATAGTTACTGGGAAGACTTCGCTTCTGCCTATAGGCAGTAGAATTAGAGGCTGGATTATATGCAGAGCTCAATGCTCCATAGTCATCGATGCAGCAGCATGTGCCAATTGGCACAAGTGCGAAAGGAAATAATTGCTCCATATTAGCGTTCCTCATTACGGCAACCGATTCTCATTGCGGTTGATCGTGGGCCAATTATCTATCCGGCTCAGAGTCCGGCCTCTGGTATAGTAAAAAATAAGTCATAGCAAAAAAAATAACCGACGCATATAAACGCATCAGTTATTCTCTAGTGGGCGAATTCTGCACTTGAAGACCTGAAATAGCAATACTCACCACACTAAAAGTTCATTATTTTTTACCACACTCATTGATGACGCTATGGAATTTGACGGTGTCATATACATTTTTTTAATGTGGCTAAGTTTTAACACAACACAAAACGGATTTCTATTCAGTTTTACAGGTATAAGCAAAAAACAAAAATCCTCCTTGTCAGCGACAAACAAGGAGGATTATAAAATATACCCGTTATCTTTCAAGTTGCCTCTTTGTTGGCTGCACTCGTTCACCCCGGTCACATAGTTACCTATGCTCCCGGGGATTCACTCCCTTGCCGTCGCGATCCATCTTGAAATCCATAGGGTATAGTTAGTTAGAACGTATTATCAAAAGTCGTAATTAATACCAATGTTATAACGACGGCCATCCAATACTATATCATGGGTGTCTTCAGTCACTTGTTTTTCAAACACGTTATATACCCCCCCTACCAAGCGTAAACCTTCAGCCAGATAATAGCTGACACCGATATCCACAAAGGTATAAGACGGTGTTCCTGTCCCCATAGAGGTACGTGATAAATAATTCGAAGTTTTGCCACGGTAGTTAACACGCGCCCAAGTTTGCATTTCTGGTAAAACCTGCCAGTTTAAGGTTGCATTCACCATATGTTTAGGCATCTTATTCAAAGGCTTCCCTTTGAAGTTACCGCTCTTTTGCTCAGAATCAGTATACGTATAGTTTGCAGCCAATACCCAGTTATCAACAATATCCCAGTTCATCGTCGCTTCTACACCACGCATATTGGCTTTATCAATGTTCACACGGTCACTGATAAATTTATAAGCAGTGCCATCAATAACACATTTGCCCTGAGATTTACCACTTGGATCGGTACAACGACGTAATTCAGTAATTTTATCTTTAAATTCAGTGTTGAATATTGTTAAACCGACATTAAAGTTATCCCGATTGTTCCAGATAACACCAATTTCCTGATTGAAGCTCTTCTCCGGTTTCAAATCCGGATTACCGACGATAATCGCTGGATCACCACCGCCACCCGTAATCTGCCCCCAATTAGATGCTGCCTGACGTAATTCTGGTGAACGATATCCTGTAGAAACGCCTCCTTTAATCGTCCATTGCTCATCAACATGCCATACACCGTACAAACGTGGAGTCCAATGGTCACCGAAGTTTTCGTCTTTATCCATGCGGATACCACCGGTCAGAGCAAAGTCATTGGTCATTTGCCATTCATCTTCAGCAAATAACGCCCAACTCCAACGGTTCAGCTTATTGATATTTTTAGCAGAAGCTAATTGATTCCCTTCATCGCGTAAATCTTCATAACGATACTGACCACCTATACTCAATGAATGATCATCCAACATAAACACTGTATGAGTATTGAACAGATTATCGTAATATTTCATATCACGACCAGGATTACGTGATTCATCACGCTGGAAGTACGTTGTCGACGTTCCAAAATCGTAAACGCCATTATGGGTGATAGAGTAATTATTTCTTTTATATCGACTTTGACTATTACCTGGAGATCGCCAACTACTTGTCTTTGTTTTCCCTACAGTAGAATCACGATCTTGCTCATAACGTCCCGCTTCAAAATCAAAAGTATTCTGCTCATCGGGAGTGAAAGAGAAAGTGGCTGAACCATTACGCATTTCCTGTTTGTTAAACCCACCGATAAATTTATCTTCATTACGGTGAGAATACAGGCCGCTCACTTTCAGCCCTAATAATCCATCAATAATTGGACCTGACGTATACACACTACTCTGATGACTATTACCTGATTTAGAACGCTCCTGCAAAGTGCCATCAGCGCGGAAGCTGGTTTTCCACTCTTTCTGTGCCTTACGGGTAATGATGTTAATCACCCCTCCCATCGCATCAGAACCATAAAGAGAAGACATAGGACCACGAACAACCTCGATACGTTCTATCGCGGCCAATGGCGGCAACCACCCCTGTTCAATCCCAGAATTATCACGGTTTGGACGAGTACCACGGGTATCAACACGCTTACCATCAACCAGAATCATTGTATATTGAGACGCCATACCGCGAATACTGATATCACTGCTGCTAGCACCACCTGTAACAACGACACCTGGCACATCTTTCAGTGCATCAGTCACATCACGATAAGCCTTAGTTTCCAATTGTTCACGGCTCACCACAGAAATAGACGCTGGCGCATCTTCAATTTTCTGTTGAAAACCAGCTGCCGTAGTGACAAGAATAGTGTCATTACTGCTACTAGCCGCAAAAACTGGGCCAGATGAGATTGCAGCAATAATACCTAACGCGATTTTTCTTTTATTAAAAACACCCATTCCCGATTCTCCAAGAGATATAATTACACTTTATTTATCTATAAAAATGGATAATCAACATGTGCTCAAATAACGAGGATAAAATATTTACCTCTGTGTGGTTTTATTAGTTTGCTTACATCTTATTACCATAAGACATAAGACAATATTTTTTATTAATTACAACAATCCATCTTATTAACTTATTCCATTTACTATTCTTCGCAGTAAAGAATGAATCTCAGCATTAACCAGACAAAAACTGTAGCTTTCAAATATGGCTTAGCTTTTAAATCCATAGGGTATATACCCGTCATCTTTCAAGCTGCCTCTTTGTTGGCTGCACTCACTCACCCCGGTCACATAGTTACCTATGCTCCCGGGGATTCGTTCCCTTGCCGTCGCGATGCAACTTGAAATCCATAGGGTATATACGACAATGCACATTCTGATTTTTGTACGCATTCTGCGCCTACACTTTATTAAAAATATATATTAAACAATAAGTTAAAATGAATTTTCTCTCACTAGCTTTGAAACTAATCCATCAACTAATACCTGAGGAATACCCTGAGAACAACGTTCAATTCTGCCTTTGACACCATAAACCTGTGCCAGACTATCTGGCGTAATAACCTGCTCAGGAGTTCCCTCGGCAATTAAATGCCCTTTTTGCAACATTAATACATGGTCACCATGACGCAAAGCGATATTAATATCATGCACAACGACCACAGTAATAATATTCCGCTGATAAGTTTCTTGTGCCACCAACGCCATTACGTGATATTGATAATTTAAATCCAGCGCACTAAGTGGTTCATCTAATAATAATAATGCTGGTTTACGAATTAACGACTGTGCTAATCCGACTAATTGTTTTTGACCGCCAGATAACTGATCTAAATAACATAACGCCAGATGCTCAATCCCCAACTGACGTAACAGCAACATCACTTCTTCTTCGCTGGTTTCAGAATAACGCCCTCCGGATGCCCGTTGAGCAACGATAATTGACTCCAGTACATGCAAATGAACACCAGCAGGTAAGCTTTGTGGTAAATAAACCACATTTTCCGATCGCTGGACAAAACTCATCTTCATCAAATCTTGACCATCAAGCCAAAGCTGGCCTCTTGCACGATTTAAACCAGCCAAAGAACGCAAAAGTGTTGATTTACCGCTACCATTTGGCCCCAACAATACTGTAATTTTCCCACGAGGCAACGGAGCAACATTCAGATTTTCAATAACAGAATGTTTCGGATAACCTGCAAAAAAATTGTTAATGGTTAATCCCGGATTCATATATTCGCCCTATGACGTAAGATTATGCTAAGGAAGAATGGAACCCCAACTAACGCAGTAACGATCCCAACAGGAATAACGACACCCGGGATCAAGTTTTTCGAGGCGATGGACGCCATAGACAGCACCAGTGCACCAATCAAGGCACTGGCTGGCAAATAGAAACGATGATCTTCACCAAACATCATGCGGGCAATATGTGGCGCAATTAAACCGATAAAGGCAATTGGCCCAACAAAGGCAACTGCTAAAGCAGCAAGAATACTGATACGCAATAATGTCCCCAGGCGCAGACGACGAACATCAATACCAAAACTGATTGCACGATCTTCACCCAAGCGCAGCGCTGTCAGCTTCCAAGAATTCATCATTGAAATAGGAAAAACGGCGGCAAACACCAACAACATAACACCCAGTTTTATCCAGGTTGCTCTGGCAAGGCTACCCATTGTCCAAAGTACCAGCCCCTGAAGGGTATCTTCCGTTGCAATAAACTGCATCATGGAAACCAATGCTTCAAAGGTAAAAACTAATGCAATGCCAAATAATACGACCCCAGACGTAGCAACTCGTGTCCAACGAGTAATCGTATCCAGCACCAATGCTGCCAACAAGGCGAAAATGAAAGCATTCGCAGAAATGAACCATTGATCAGGCACGCCTGGAATACCAATACCAGACACAATCGCCAACGCAGCACCAAATGCAGCCGCCTGGGCAACCCCTAAAGTAGAGGGACTGGCTAATGGGTTATTTAAGATCGTCTGCATTTCCGCGCCAGCCAACCCAAGGGACAGGCCAATCACTACCGCCATCAGGGCATAGGGTAAACGGATATCCCAAACAATTACCCGTGTACCCGCATCCACACTCTCTGGCGATACTAAAGTCTGCCAGAGAGATGACAAAGATAAACCTGATGGACCTATCGTAAAATCTAATACCAGTGAAACACCAATAATCAGCACGATGAAGACCATCATCACAATACGGCGGCGTAAAATATATTGGTAATGGGCTTTTACACTGCTGTCATCTAATTGTTGTTTCACCATTGGCATCGGCTCGGTAGTGGCACTCATTATTCCCGTTACCTGACTTACTGATTATTTTTCACTGATCCAATAAACCCCTGATGGATCAACTGCCAGGAATTTACTGTGTAATTCATTCAGTGTCTTCTGCGGATCTAAATCTGTAAATTTCTCAGGATAGAACCATTTAGCAAATACCTGAGTCGCTACCACATTATAGGGAGAATTGTAGTAGTTATGCCAAATCGCATAGTCTCTGCCCTCTTTGACCGCAGTCAACGAGCTGATACCTTTACGTTCAGTCATTTGTTTCAGACTGGCTTTTGCTAGTTCAGGCGTAGATTGCGCTCCCAGTTTTACACCAGGTTCATTACTGTCTGGCGCTTTTGCCCCACTAGCAATGTAAATATAAGGGTCAACTGCAATAATTTTTTCGAGGTTCATATTACCAAGTGCGCCTGGCAGAACACCTTTAGCAATGTTTTTACCACCAGCCAAATCGATAAAATTACCCATATTGCCATTACCGGCAGTCGCACAGCAGTCTTCAAAAGCACCCGCTCTCAAGTCGATAAATACTGTTGGTTTTTTCTCTTCCGAGATTTTATTGGTGATATCAGTCACCAGTTTTACATTTTTCTCGTAAAAATCGGCATATTCTGTCGCTTGTTTTTCACGATTTAGTACTTTACCTAGCATACGAATGCTCGGCAGCGTATTCTTTAACGGCTCAGTACGAAAATCAACAAATACAACCGGAACACCTGCCTTTTCAAGTTGGGCGACCAGTTCGCTGTTTTTACCAGGACCATGACCAGACAAGCCAAAAATGGCGATATCCGGATTGAGGGTTAACACTTTTTCAGAGCTGACACTATCAGCACTGGTGTTACCAATCAAAGGAACCTTATCAATCTCAGGGAATTTAGCTTTATAGACGGCGTAAGACTGTGGGTCCAGTTTGCGGAAATCACCTTGCCAACCCGCAATACGGGCCAGTGGTTTATCACCTTCAAGTAAAGCGATAGCGTGGAACAAACGGCCTTCGCCCAACAAAATACGATTTACATTCTCAGGAACTTCAACAGTACGACCAACTATATCGGTGACCGTTTCAGCCCATGATGCGAAGCTTGCCATGACTGCCGAACCCGCTAACAGGCCGACACTGATACTCTTTGCTATGGATCGCGACATAAATTTCATTTTGTTAGCCCTTTCATATTAATAATTATGGTACTAACAATAGGACAAATGAGAATACTTATCAATATGATCTACACAAATTTTGGTAAATTACGTGATTAATTGCATGAATTAACACTATGAAAAATAAAAAATACCTATTTGATCACAAAATGAGTGTATTCTTTTAATTTCTTATCAAAAACGGCTTATCTACTCAAATAAATAAAACATTAAGATAATAATAAATTAATCGTGAATCGAATTAAAAAAACCATAAAACCAAGCCGGTAGGAATTTTTTCAAAGATTCCTACCGACCTGTTAATCACGATTTAACGTATTTACATTCACTGATTCGTGATATCAGGAAATTTCATCTCGCTATATTTGATAAAGTGAGTTTTCCTAACTAATTTGTAACCAAACCAAATCAACAGGAATAGTGGAATACCAATATAAGTTGCAGTTACACCATACCAGTCAATTTTATCTTGTAGAAATGCCTGATAATTCTGTCCTAATGTGATGGTTAGACACAAAACAAACGCAAAGATTGGACCAACCGGGAAAAATCCTGAACGATAAGGTAATTTACTTAAATCCAACCCCTGAGCTACATAACCACGGCGGAAACGATAATGGCTAATAGCAATCCCCAACCATGCAATAAAACCGGTCATCCCAGAAGTATTCAACAACCACAGATAGACGGTCTGGTTACCGTACATTGAACTGAGGAAACACAACGCAGCAACCACTGTCGTTGCATACAAGGCATTACGCGGTACACCACCTTTGGATAATTTGCCAAAAATCCTCGGTGCTTTACCCTCTTTTGCCAATGTGAACAACATACGAGTCGATGCATACATACCTGAATTACCCGCAGACAGCACAGCCGTCAAAATAACCGCATTCATCATAGCTGCGGCGGATAACAAACCAGCGTTTTCAAATACCAACGTAAACGGACTAACACTAATATCACCGACCTCATTACGCAGTAGGCTTGGATCAGTATAAGGAATAATCAAACTGATAATCAGGATCGCAAAAACATAGAATAGCAGAATACGCCAAAATACCTTACGTACAGCACTGGGAACATTTTTTGCCGGATCTTTTGACTCACCCGCCGCAATGCCAATTAGCTCAGTTCCCTGGAAAGAAAACCCAACTATCATTGCCACGCCAATCATGGCAGAGAAACCACCGGCAAAAGGTGCATCACCAATAGTCCAGTTATGCCATCCAGCACCTTCTGCCCCTTTCATGATGCCGGCTATCATCAGTAATCCGACCACAATAAAAACAATAACCGTGCTGACTTTAATTAAAGAGAACCAGTATTCAGCTTCACCAAATCCTTTCACTGAAATAAAATTCAGTAGGAAAATCAGCGCGAGGAATAACGCACTCCAGATCCAACCCGGCATATCCGGCAGCCAATAACCCATAACCAATTGGGCAGCAACCAAATCCACCGCGATAGTCACCGCCCAGTTGTACCAGTAGTTCCAACCCAGAGCGAAACCAAACCCTTCTTCAACATATTTGGAACCGTAAGTTGAGAAAGAACCGGAAACGGGCATATAAGCGGCCAGTTCACCCAAACTGGTCATCAGGAAATAAACCATCAAGCCAATTAATGCATAGGAAAGTAATGCTCCGCCAGGCCCTGCTTGTGAAACTGTCGCACCTGAAGCCACGAATAACCCGGTGCCTATTGATCCGCCAACGGCAATCATCGCCAGATGCCGAGCTTTCAATTCACGTCGCAAATGTTGCGTTGCTGGTTTCAGGGAAACACTTTTTTGTTGTTGAGACATTCTGTTCCTGTTAGCTGCAAATAAATCTGATGGCGGATTGTAACAAATCCTCACTATCAAAATAGCGAGGAAGCACTGTTATAAGATACCTTCATAATTTAGAGAAAATTATAAGTAACACAGCTAATTTTGGATTTTAAACAAAACGTAAAATTTACCGGCAGTAACTGAGCAATTTTTGCAGTGCGATAGACATATGCTTTTGCCGATGATGAATCAGGTACAATGTTCTGAAAAGTCTTAATTCTGGCACTTTTAACTCCAGTAAAGTACGATTTTGCAATTGCTCTGCAACGACTCGTCTGGACAAGCAACTGATGCCCATACCAAATTTGACCGCATGTTTTATCGCTTCAGAATTTCCCAATTCCATCAAAATCTTGAACCCAGGTAAATGGGCAAACAACAGATGATCCAGCACTTCTCTTGTACCCGATCCCCTCTCCCTTAATATCCATAATGCCTTAACTAAATCATCCAATTTTAGATCCTGTTTAGCTAGCGGATTTTCAGGAGAAGAAAAAATAACCAACTCATCCTCCATCCATAGTTGAGTTATCAATTCAGGACTATGACAGGAACCTTCTATCAAACCAAGATCAACACGGAATTCCAGCACAGAATTGATGACATCCTGCGTATTACTGATATTTAACTCTAGCGGCGTATCAGGAAAATCCTGACGATAATTTGCCAGCATTTCCGGCAACATATAATTACCAATGGTGCTACTGGCAGCGATACGTAGCGCTCCTAACTCCTGTTTGAATAACTGCTGAATTTCCCCTGCTTGCTCTAGCAATGCCAACGCCTTGGGATAGAGTAGACGACCATGTTCATTCGTCACCAATCGCTTTCCTACCCGATCAAAAAGCTGTACGCCAAGTTGGCTTTCCAGATCCGTTAATGAGGCACTCACTGCGGACTGAGATAGTGCCAATTGCTGAGAGGCTTGCGTCGTTGAACCGCTTTTCAATACCTCAGTAAAAACTTCCAACTGCCTCAATGTGATGTGCATATTGCCCCGCAAAATATGGTGTCAGTCAAAATTAGCTTGTTTTAATTTTATACGGCAATAGACAACTTAACAAAAATCCACTTTCTTACCAATTTTTTCGATTATATATAAAAACATTATCAATTTTACTGATAAATTAGTCTGCTATATGCTTATGTTTAAAACATATAAGCAAAGTGAGAAACCTCTATGTCTGACATTCGTGCCAAAAAATTCAGCAAACAATCATCTATTCCCGGTATGAAATTAATATTTGGGTTAATATTAGCGGCAACACTTACTGCAATTTCAATATATGCTGGCAATATTCCGTGGTTTATTAATATGGGACTGGGCACATTAACACTGGCGATCCTTGCAGGGATCATTGCCGGTAATACTGTTTATCCTTTACTCAAACCTTATTGTGATGAAGGTATTCATTTCTCAAAACATTATCTTCTGCGGGCAGGTATTATTCTTTATGGCTTCCGTTTGACATTTCAACAAATTGCCGATGTTGGCATTACCGGCCTTCTGATTGATGCTGCTATGTTGTCTTCCACTTTCTTTATTGCAATGTGGCTAGGCAAATCACTCTTTGGATTAGACCAGCAAACGGTGATACTAATTGGTGCCGGCAGCAGTATCTGCGGCGCAGCAGCTATTATGGCAACAGAGCCAGTAGTGAATGCCCCTGCCAGTAAAGTTGCTGTTGCGGTATCGACAATTGTCATCTTTGGCACTATCGCTATTTTCATTTATCCGTGGTTTTATCAACTCAATGAGCTTTATCAGTGGTTACCACTTACTCAGGAAACTTTCGGCATCTTTACTGGTTCCACCCTTCACGAAGTTGCTCAAGTTGTTGCTGTTGGGCATGCTATTAGCGATCAAACGGAAAACGCAGCCGTTATCAGTAAAATGATCAGGGTTATGATGTTGGCGCCATTCCTGTTGTTATTATCCCGTTACATTAGCCGTGCCCACACTAAAAATGGCAGAAACCATCAGGAGAAAACACCAATGACTATCCCCTGGTTTGCGGTGATTTTTATTGCAATAGCAGGTCTTAACTCTTTCAATTTACTACCTGCTGCAATAATTAATTCTCTGATTAATGTTGATACTATTATGCTTACTATGGCAATGGGGGCACTGGGTTTAACTACTCATGTAAGTGCCATCCGTCAGGCCGGATTTAAACCCATTTTATTGGCTCTAATTTTGTTTGTATGGCTGATGGCGGGTGGTCTTTTGATCAATCTTGGCATTCAACATCTGTTTGGCTGATCAGAATCCACCCGGAGAAATTTTATTTCAACAGCATATACCTTATGGATTTCAAGATGCATCGCGACGGCAAGGGAGAGAATCCCCGGGAGCATAGCTAACGATGTGACCGGGGTGAGCGAGTGCAGCCAACAAAGAGGCAACTTGAAAGATAACGGGTATATAACCTTTCCGTTCTTAAGGTTCATAGAGTGATTGAACAATGCCATAATGACGTAAAGTAAGAAGGAGAAAAATATGAAATTTGTTGGAGCACATGTCAGCGCTGCCGGTGGAGTTGATCAAGCAGTTATCCGGGCGCACGAACTAAAAGCGACCGCCTTTGCCCTATTTACAAAAAATCAGCGCCAGTGGCATGCTCCACCTTTAGCCGCTGACGTTATCGATAAATTTAAAGAAAATTGTGAACGTTATGGATATGGTAGCCGACAAATTCTCCCTCACGACAGTTATCTGATTAATCTTGGTCACCCAGAAATTGAAGCACTGGAAAAATCCCGACTGGCTTTTATTGATGAGATGCAACGTTGCGAACAATTAGGGATCGATTTATTGAATTTCCATCCTGGCAGCCATCTCAATAAAATAGATGTGGATAAATGCCTGGCGCGTATTGCGGAATCTATCAATATTGCTCTCAATAAAACCCAGGGAGTCATTGCTGTTATCGAAAATACGGCAGGTCAAGGCACTAATCTGGGTTTCAAATTTGAACATCTGGCAGCAATTATTGATGGAGTTGAAGATAAAAACCGAGTGGGTGTCTGTATTGATACCTGTCACGCCTTTGCTGCTGGCTACGATTTACGTACAAACGATGCTTGTAAACAAACTTTTCAACAGTTTGAAAAAATTGTTGGCTTTCAATATTTATGCGGAATGCATTTAAATGATGCCAAAAGTGAATTCGCCAGCCGTGTTGACCGACATCATAGCCTTGGAGAAGGAAATATTGGTAAAACACCTTTCAGTTATATTATGAAAGATGCTCGTTTTGATGGTATTCCACTCATCCTTGAAACAATAAACCCAGATATTTGGCCACAAGAAATTGCCTGGCTGAAATTACAACAAAATTAATTATTCTTTAATTAAAGCATTATCTAACGGGTATCAGTTCAACTTTAGCCATCATGGCAGCTAATTCAGTACGATTGCTGATACCAACATTAGGCTGGCTAACGGCAAGTGCAGATACAGCGGTCGCCAATCGCAACGTATGTTCACTGGATTCCCGCATCAGCAAACCATAAACCAAGCCACCAACCATTGAATCACCAGCCCCAACAGTGCTGACGACTTTACAATGTGGTGGTTTCGCCAACCATGCTCCAGACGCATTAACCCATAATGCTCCCTGCTCACCCAATGATATGACAACATGAGCAATTCCCTGATCCCTAAGTTGATGTGCCGCTATGATGATATCGGATAATTCAGGTAACAGACGCCCCGCCCATACTTCAAGCTCATGGCGATTCGGCTTCACTAACCAAGGGGATGCTTTTAACCCTGCAACCAATGCTTCACGGCTGCTGTCAAAAATAATGCAAGGACAAAGTTGACGTAGACAGGTCATCCAGTCGGTAAACGATTCAGCAGAGACACCAACCGGTAAGCTACCACTCACAACAACCATATCAAACTGTCCAAGCCATGAAAGCGAATCATTAACAAATCCCGACCATTCAGCTTCGCCGACATAAAAACCAGTGAAGTTAAAATCTGTCACTTCACCGCTTTCTTCTGTTAATTTGACATTAATCCGTGTTCTGCCTGGTACTAAATGAAAACGATTTACCATACCATTTTCATTGAAGAATTGTTGAAATCCTTCCTGATTTTCCTTACCCAAAAAACCACTCACCGTGACATCAATACCTAAGTCACGCAAAACCTTAGCAACATTATTGCCTTTCCCAGCAGCATGTAGTCCAGCGGCTTGCACTCGGTTGATCGCCCCTTTGACGATTTCCGGGCACAATCCTACCAAATCATAAGCAGGGTTTAGGGTGATAGTGGCAACTCTACGGCTCATATTTGCCTGATGTCTCCTAAATAAATAATCATCATCATTACTACGCATTTTCAGTTCTATTTATATCACTTTATATCACTAAAATTGAATCGTTTCAGTTAAATTCCGTACTTTATTGATCGTTATTGATCGTTGTCTTAAATTGATTTCCAGATAAGAATAGCATTGAATTTTTCTCAAAAAGAATTGCTAATTTATTGAAATTTAGATGAAAGGAATAAACCAAATGTCTGTCATTGTGGGTGTTGGCGTAGTTATTGTGAACGAATATGGTCAAGTATTACTCGGAAAACGTAGCAGTAAACATGCTCCATACTGGTCAATCTTTGGTGGTCATGTTGATGACGGAGAAACTTTTGAGCAATGTGCAATCCGTGAAATTGAAGAAGAAACGGGTCTGACGATTCAATCACCAAAGGTCTACGGTATTTGTAATAACCTTCAAACTTACCAACAGGAAGGAAAACATACTATTTCAGTATGTTTACTGGCAAAACATCCAGGTGGTGAACCAAAATTGATGGAACCAGAAAAATGTGAACAGTTTATGTGGGGCGATCCCGATAATCTTCCTGAACCTCATTTTGAAGCTAGCCGGAATGCAATAAAAATGTGGCAAGAAAATAAATTTTATTTTACCGAATGAACTAACTTATGTTAGTTCAATTTCAAATAATCCTTTATGACATCTATTTACACTCTATAGACAAAAATGTATCTTTAAGCTAGTACAAAGAAACAATATGCCAGCAGGAGTTAATATGTCCATCGAGACACCCCAGAGTTTAAAGCGCCCTCCCATACTGGGTGGTGCAATGATCATTGCCGGAACTGCTGTCGGTGCAGGAATGTTCTCTACTCCTGTGGCAACTTCCGGTGTCTGGTTTACTGGCTCCATTATTCTGCTGGTTTACACATGGGTGTGTATGTATTTTTCCGGCTTGATGATACTAGAAACCAACCTGAACTACCCATCAGGTGCAAGCTTCCATACCATGACTAAAGATTTACTCGGTAAAGGATGGAATGCAATCAATGGCATCTCTATTGCATTCGTACTTTATATATTAACCTACGCCTACATTTCAGCGGGTGGCTCAATTATTGCCCATAATTTTAAAAATATTATTTCGATATCACAGGCAAATGCTGGCTTTATTTTCGCGTTTATCGTTGCATTTATTGTCTGGTTATCGACTCAAGCTGTCGATCGTTTGAGCACAATTTTGATCGGCGGTATGGTTATTACTTTTTTTATGTCCGTTGGTGGCATGTTTACCGAAGTGAAATATGTCATTCTGTTTAATCAGACGGATGCTATATCAAATGACACGACAACAAGTTATATATCTTACGCTTTAGCCGCTCTGCCCTATTTACTCGTTTCATTCGGATATCACGGTAACATCCCAAGTTTAGTAAAATATTATCATAAAGATAGAAAAGCCGTTATTCGCAGCCTGTTATTAGGCACATTAATCGCATTAGCTATTTATATCCTGTGGCAATATGTCATTCAGGGAAATATTCCCCGCGAAGCATTCAAACAGATTATTGCTGATGGCGGGAATATCGGTGATTTATTAAAACACATGGATAATACAACAAACAGCAAAACCGTTCACCAGCTTCTAAATGCCTTCTCTTATATGGCATTAGCAAGTTCATTTCTTGGTGTCTCCTTAGGGCTATTTGATTACATAGCCGATTTTTTCGGTTTTAAAGATAACAGCCCCGGCCGGTTAAAATCTGCATTAGTGACATTTATTCCACCAACAGCGCTAGCTTTACTGTTCCCCAATGGTTTTCTATATGCCATTGGTTTTGCTGGATTCGCTGCAACCATCTGGGCTGTCATTATTCCAGCACTCATGGCCCGGGCAAGTCGCCAGCGCTTTCCTGAAGCCAGTTACCGAGCGCCAGGAGGGAAATTCCTCATTGGGTTCGTCATTCTGTTTGGTTTGATAAATGCTATAGCTCATATTTTGTCCTCTCTTGATTTATTACCTGTGTATCGTTGATATATAAAACATTCTTACTACAACCCCAATGTAAAAAAACAGTGGGGTTTTTTAATCCCTACTTGCCTAATGTCTTGACTGCGAGTAATTTTGTCGCCGATTATTCTCTTGTGGTTTTATGGAAGGTTACATATGGCTAAAGCCAATGAAATTAAACGCGGTAGCGCCGTCAGTTATAATGGTAAGTTACTGCTGGTTAAAGATATTGATATTCAAGCACCAAGCGCCCGGGGAGCTAGCACATTATATAAAATGCGCTTTACTGATATCCGCACCGGTCAAAAAGTGGAAGAACGTTTCAAAGGCGATGATATCCTTGATACGATCAACCTAACTCGTCGTAGCGTTAACTTTTCCTACATTGATGGCGATGAATATGTTTTCATGGATGATGAAGATTTCACACCTTATCACTTTAAAAAGGAACAAATCGAAGAAGAGTTGTTATTTATTCCTGAAGGTGGCCTGCCTGGTATGCAAGTTCTGACAATAGAGGGGCAAGTCATTGCCCTTGAGCTACCACAAACAGTCGATATGGTTATTGAAGAAACAGCACCTGGAATTAAAGGCGCTTCAGCCAGTGCACGAACAAAACCAGCCAAAATGAGCACCGGACTTACCGTGCAAGTACCTGAATATATCAGTAGCGGGGAAAAAATCCGTATTCATATTGCAGAACGCCGTTATATGGGGCGTTGCGATTAATAATATTAGCTAATTCTGAGTTACCCGGTATAAAACAGGGTAACTCACTTTTTATTTTATTCCATTCATTAAATCAGTCAGCTACTTCCCATTAACATTTGGGCATAATTTAAATTCCAAAATAAAATATAAATCTGTCACTCCTTCATTTTAGCAATGACAGATAAAATCCCGACTCTTCTTCAATTAAACATTGAATAAATAACATGTAAAACTTTTCTTAACATCAATTATAGAAAATTGTAACAACGCCAATTTTCTCTTTTCCTTTTATCCATTTAATCTCTGTTATCCCTATTTGGTGTGGTAAATAAAAATAAATATCATTTTGCAAATCGAGCTTTTGTCGTTGGGTAATCTTATGTCCTTTTCGCCAACAAGTGGTGTCAGCCCAGTTATCACGCCAATCAAAACGACACGGTGATTCAACGATCGCACCAGAAAAGCGAATAACCCCTGTATTTGATGTTGTTTCTGGTTCACTATTGACAAGACCAGAAATCATTAGGAAAAAACAACCCATTATAACCCGAAACATAGACATAAAGCCCCCTCCATAAAACAGCATCATTCGCTGCGATTTCCAAAAATGAAATCAATCTAGAAATCGGAAAAATTTCTGAGTCTATGTATTGGTAACGGCTATTTTCATTGTTTATTTATGATTTTTAGCGATTAAAACTGATTAAGATATTTATATCTTACAATATTAGAATTATCAGAAGTAATTTTCAATAAATTAAGAATTTACAACCTTAAACACCCCAACATCACTCAATAAAATCCATGGAATTGAACAGGAATAGTTACCAAAGTAGATAAACAACAACAAATTAACTTATGATTAAGAACTGTGACATTATTACTCAATATTTGTTATATTAACCTACATAATTGTAAGTTTAGTTACCATTTATCTTATTTTTAACAAATAGGTCTCCCATGACACGCAGTCACCCATTTGCCATATTTATACTGAACCTGTTAGGTATCACTTTATTTCTCTCCTGGTATTTACCAGAGCATCATGGTTTCTGGCTCAAGATCGACTCTGCAATCTTCTACTTCTTTAATGAGAAATTAATATCAGGCTCAACATTCACAGAATTTGTAGCATTTGTGAATATCAGGGCCTTCGATGTCATTTCACTTTTATGTATGGGATTGCTGTATTACAACACTTTTCGTAAACAGAATTACGATGGCAAACGCAGATTATTCATGATTGGTTTGGTCATGATAATAAGCGCAATTATACTTAACCAAATCGGTCATCTACTCCCTGTTGTCCGTCCAAGCCCAACATTAACCTTCGATCATATCAATCGTATTAGCGAAATGACCAATCTGGTAACAAAAGATGCATCAGGCGATAGCTTTCCAGGTGATCACGGATTAATGCTCCTGATTTTCAGCTGCTTTATTCTTCGATATATCTCAGGCAGAGCATTCTGTATTGCATTACTCATTATGGTAATATTTGCGTTACCTCGCATCATGGCAGGAGCTCACTGGTTTACTGATATTGCAGTCGGTTCTTTATCTCTGGTGCTAATTGGAACAAGTTGGCTATTATTAACACCATTAAGTGACATAATGATTAACTGGTTGGATAAGAATCTACCGCAAATTGGTCGCCCAACTTAAGATCTTTCCCATAAACTCTATTTTACTGAATCATATCGGGAAGGTATTTAACCTTCCTAATAGTTCATAAAACCCACATAAATTAGCAACACTCCTGATCTCTCCCCTTTAGAAATCTAATTTTTTGTAAATTATGTCATTAAATACTCGCCTTTTCCTGATTGTTTCTGTACTCTCGATCTGGATAACATTTATTGTAAATATCGTTATAAAACGTGGCATCAGACGCGTTTTTTCACCAAGCGCGTTGTTTACTCATTGTTTTTTCTAACACCAGGCTTTGAAGCGTTTGATATTTTTCAATAATAGCGACCAACTAAGGTAAGGATAGCAAGGGAAAACAAAAATAATGGTCAAGTCTCAACCGGCACTGAGATACATTACGCGGCTGATACCCGCGCTGTTCGTAGCGATCACCTTATCCGCGTGCAGCTCACCAGATTCATCAAGGTTTCGTAACACACAAACTGATACGCATGCAGTAAATGGTAAGAACGGCTTCTTACTTCAAGCGTCTCAGGATGAATTCGAAGCACTCGTTCGTAATCTGGACATAAAATCCAAAATTCTTAGCCAATACAATGGCTGGAAAGGAGTTGCCTATCGACTCGGTGGCAATACTAAACGCGGTATAGATTGTTCTGCCTTTGTTCAACGTACTTTCCGTGACCAGTTTGGCATGGAACTACCACGTTCAACATTTGAACAACAAAATATTGGCAAAAAAATCGACCGTTCAAGATTACGCCCTGGCGATTTAGTTTTATTTAAGACAGGTGCCCGTACCAGGCATATTGGCATCTATGTTGGCAATGACCAATTTGTTCATGCCTCTACTAGCAATGGTGTAATCGTTTCCAGGTTAAGCAGTACATACTGGAGCAAACGTTATTATGGTGGTCGCCGGGTCATCAGCAATAATATGGCACCTAACGGCTAAAAATTTTTCCCTTGCCCGCAAAAAAGCGCTCCCATTAAAGGAAGCGCTTTTCGCGTTTATACCCGTTATCTTTCAAGTTGCCTCTTTGTTGACTGCACTCACTCACCCCGGTCACATCGTTCGCCATGCTCCCGGGGATTCGCTCCCTTGCCGTCGCGATGCATCCTGAAATCCATTGGGTATATATCAAAATGGATAAAGCGCTGTTATCTTTTCAGCAATGGCTGCGCCAAGTGTCTTCAAACGACACATAACCGCACTTTCGTCTTCACTATTAATAAATAAGCACGGCTGACCTTCCAACTCAATCACAGTGCTTCCAATTTGCATATCAGCAAGTGATTGCTGTAATTTTTGCATAATATTCCACGCAGCCCCGTCTTCGTGGCTGAGTAACTTCAACCCCATCAGGCTGCTTTCTGCATTCACTTCATCAACCGGAAGCGGCTCAACTTTCATACCCACAAAACCGGGTGACCACTTGTAACTTTGCGGCAGCCGATGTACTACCGAAAGCTGAATATTATTCACGAATCATTCCTACCTGAAAGAACATAGATACAAAAGTTAAAGTTAGCGGCTATCTTCAGGTGTTCTACTCGCCAAAACCGAATAACTAACCCCAAAAAAGGTAAACGAAAAGTTAAATTTGTGTTTATAGTATTACATTAATTCCAAATTTCACCTTAGAAAAAGTGAGATCAATCTCTCATTTCTCATATATTTATACTTTTTTTAAAGAAAACTCAACTAATTTTTATGCAAAAACCCAACTTTATGTTTAATGATTGTTTACATATTTTATTTTTTCAACTCAATACCTTAACATAAAAATCAAATAAGAACTGTAAAAACAAATAGATAACAATGTGTTTTATAAGGTATAATTAATGAAAACCTAATGATAACGCCGTTTAATATTTTTTAATTTAACAAAAATACAACAATGACTTATAACTACTATCAATGCATTAATAACAATTTATTCACACGGAAAAACATTTCGGAATTTCCTTATAGTAAAAAGTTAGCTTCTCAGCTCAATAGGAATATAAAAATCAGCAAATACACAACAGCGATAATAAAAAAATAAACTCCCTTGCCGTCGCGATGCATCTTGAAATCCATAGGGTATATTATGCATAACCAATTTTTCAATTTTCCTGAATATTCAGGAAAAATATTCTCTTTACTAACATTATCGTTTTTAATGATAATGTTAGTAATACAGAAAATGCAGCTAATACTACAAAGCTATTACAACCTCGTTACTTAATGGCAAATCTTAGAATAACAAAAAATAGCATAATTTTTTGTTCTAATTGGTTATCTTTAATAAAAGAGATTAAATCTTACCCTTGTCAATCAAGAATATATCAACGAAAGTAGACATATATTTTAGAATAAAAAAAACCTCAACAATCTCACATAAAATTATAACCAGACAACATCATCAAAAATATTTTTCGCTTATTCTAATTTTCTTTTGAAGGAAAAGGCTGCACATGAAAACAGCCTTCTGTTTTTATTTATCGCCGCTTTTTTGCGTATATAATAAGCAACACAGCCAAAATAACAGATAAAACCATAGAACCAACCATTGGCCAGGCATTACGTGCAGGTAACATAGCAAGTAATATACTAACCAAAGCACTAATACCAAAACGAACTGTACCTGCCAATGAAGACACCGTTCCGGCCATATGTGGATAATCATCTAAAACCACTGCCATGACATTGGATGTAATCATTGCAATACCACATACATAAGCTGCAACACCGATGACCAGAGCAATAAAGCCAAAATCGAGCGCGGTAGACAGTAACAACCAGATCCCCATCATAAGCTGCACACTCAAACCAAAATACATCATCTTCAACGCACCAAAACGCCGGACATAGCGACTATTTATTGTCGTCATCACAAACAGAAATACGATGTTAAGCGCAAAGTAATAACCAAAGTGCTGGGGCGAAACACCATTCAACTCAATATAAACAAATGGCCCTGCACTGAGAAAAGAGAACATTCCCGCAAATGAAAAACCGCTGGCAAGCATGTAGCAAAATACACGACGCTGGCGAAATAACATAATAAACTGGCTTACGGTTGTACGAAGATGAAATTTTTGTCTTTTTTCTTTTGGCAAAGTCTCTCTTATAAAGAAAGCGACAAGGAATACAGCAATAACAGAAGCCACCGCAATACTCCAGAAAATCGCATGCCAGGTGAACCAAATCATTATCATGCCACCAAGAATTGGAGCAATTAATGGGGCAATGGTCATTACCAATATCACAAAAGACATGCTACGCGAGAATTCGTCTTTGGTGAACAGATCTCGCATTAGCGCATTAATGACAACACCCGCTGCGGCGGCGGAGAATCCATGCAAAAAGCGCATATAAATAAAATCATCGATATTCTGAACCATTGCACACGCAGCTGAAGCTAGAGCAAATACAGTAACCCCACCCAGAATAACCGGCTTACGCCCCAAACTGTCAGCCATTGGACCATATACCATCTGACCAATGGCAAAGCCAAGAATATAACTGCTCAGCGTCATCTGAACCTGTCCGTTATCTACACCGAAATCCTCGGCAACAGTCGGCAAACTCGGCAAATACATATCAATGGCAAGGGGCATTAACATAGAAAGTAGCCCAAGGATTAAAATCAGTCCCAAATAGGATGATCGTTGTTGTTGCACGTATATTGCTCCAATAATTTAAATAATTAACTAAAACCAGGATTAAAGAAGAGTGACACTGGCAATTTCTTGCTCAGTTAATGATCGGTACTCTCCTGGCTCCAGTTCAGGAGCTAAGATGATTTCACCGATTCGCTCACGATGAAGCGAGGTTACCCGATTACCTACCGCTGCAAACATACGTTTTACCTGATGATAACGCCCTTCACTAATCGTCAGACGGGCTACTTGAGGCTCCAGAATTTCCAGCTGGGCGGGTTTTGTCACTGTTTTTTCACCATTAAGTTGCACACCTGCAAGAAATTTATCTGCCGTTTCTGCTGCAACTGGACATTCAAGTGTGACTAGATATGTTTTTTTACAATGATGTTTCGGGGAAGTAATACGATGAGACCATTGACCATCATCAGTTAGCAAAACCAGACCCGTAGTATCCATATCCAACCTACCCGCGGTATGTAATTTATGCGCTACCGGCTCATCAATAAAATAGAGCACCGTTGGATTTATCGGATCATCGGTGGAACAGACATATCCCTGTGGTTTATTTAGCATAAAATAACGAGGCCCTTGCTGCTGTTCCAATAATGAACCATCAAACATGACCTGTTGCTCTGGAGTTAATTTATAAGCTCCCGTTTTTACAATCTCATCATCAACAGTGATACGCCCCGCACGCAACTCGCGCCCTACGTCATTCCGACTGATACCAAGTTGTTGTGACAAAAATTTATCCAATCGCATGGATGAAGACACCTGTATTAATTAATTTAAAAATGAATGTGATCCTCTACTATTTTGGCACTACCTTGGCACTACAACACAGAGCCACCAAAAAAGAAGATATGAAATGAGCCCAAAATATTTCAAAGCTAATCATAACTATGTTTACTATAAACAACAATTATCTATTTATTATAACCAGTCATAGTTTCACTCAGTCAGATAATTATCTTACTTTGACTTCCGTCCACAGAAAATTGATAAGGAAAATGTTACTCTTTTGCGAATATTTTTCGGTTGCGAAACGATTATGACTTTTACTTTACGTCCCTATCAGCAAGAAGCCGTGGATGCCACCATCAATCATTTCCGGCACCATCATGAGCCCGCGGTCATTGTGTTACCAACTGGAGCAGGTAAAAGCCTGGTTATTGCTGAACTGGCAAAATTAGCTCGCGGGAGAGTATTAGTATTGGCTCATGTAAAAGAATTAGTTATACAGAATTACAGCAAATACTGCGCATACGGTTTACCCGCAGATATTTTTTCCGCAGGATTGCAGCAGAAGCAAAGCACAGGCAAGGTGGTGTTTGGCAGTGTACAATCTGTTGCCCGCAATCTTGAATATTTTGATAATCAATTCTCTTTGCTGATAATTGATGAATGCCACCGTATTAGTGATGATGAAAACAGCCAATATCAGCAAATTATTCATCACCTTCGGCAAAATAATCCACAACTACGTATTCTCGGCTTAACGGCGACACCTTACAGACTGGCTACCGGCTGGATATATCAATATCACTATCACGGCATGATCCGTGGTGATGAAAGTCGTTTTTTTCGTGATTGCATCTATGAATTGCCCCTGCGTTATATGATTAAACACAGTTTCCTGATCCCGCCAAAACGGCTAGATATGCCCGTTATGCAATATGATTTCAGCCAAGTTCACTCTAGTCAGCAAGGCATCTTCAATGAAACTGATTTAAATCACGAAATCAAACGACAAAAACGCATCACCCCCCATATTATCAGACAGGTTATTGAATATTCCGCTGATCGCAAAGGTGTTATGCTTTTTGCTGCAACTGTCGAACATGCCAAAGAGATTTTTCAATTACTCCCTTCCGGCCAAGCCGCATTAGTCAGTTCTGATACATCAACCGCTGATCGTGATCTGTTTATCGAAGCCTTTAAAACTCAGCGATTGCGCTATATGGTTAACGTCGCCGTATTGACAACTGGATTTGACGCTCCCCATGTTGATCTGATAGCTATTTTGCGCCCTACTGAATCCGTCAGTTTATATCAGCAAATTATCGGTCGGGGTTTACGATTATTTCCCGGCAAAAAAGATTGCCTGATTCTCGATTATGCAGGAAATCCTCACGATCTCTACACACCAGAAGTTGGCAGCAATAAACCGGATAAACAGAGCCAACCGGTTCAAGTATTCTGCCCTATCTGTAACTTCGCTAATCTATTTTGGGGAAAATGCACCTCCGACGGTGAAATTATTGAACACTTCGGTCGCCGCTGTCAGGGTTGGGAAAAGGATCAATGCGGCAAACGCCATCAATGTGAGTTCCGCTTTCGTTTTAAACTCTGCCCTCATTGCAATGCAGAAAATGATATTGCAGCGCGGCGTTGCCACAGTTGCCAGGAAGTGCTGGTTGATCCCGACGATATGTTGAAAGCCGCATTGAAGCTCAAAGATGCACTGGTACTGCGTTGTGGTGGCATGCAACTCATCTCTGAAACTGACAGTAAAGGCGAATGTCTGAAAATCATCTATTACGATGAAGATGGTGCTGATGTTTCGGAACGCTTTCGGCTGACAACCCCTGCCCAACGACTAGCCTTTGAGCACCAATTTCTCCGTCAGCATCAACGTGCCCCGGCAATACCTTTTGACTGGAAAACCGCCTCAGATATCGTTCGCCGGCAATCTTTATTACGCCATCCAGATTTTGTTGTCGCCCGTAAAAAAGGCCGATTCTGGCAAATTCGTGAAAAGATCTTTGATTACCAAGGGCGTTTTCGACGAGCAGATGAATTGTATTAAGATGAATTGTATTAAAATGAACTGTATTAATAGGTTCAGATTGACCTATTCCATTTGCTGTAACTACCATTTTTCGCTAGAATGCCGCCCGCTTAACACGGTGTTACTATGTTAGTTACTATGTTAAATGTTAAGCCAAATCTCGAACCTGCTGCTGGGTCGCCTGTAGCAGGATTTATTTTCTTCTTGAAGAGAAAAAATAATGTTTACTATTAATGCAGAAGTACGTAAAGAGCAGGGCAAAGGTGCGAGCCGCCGCCTGCGCAGAGCTAACAAGTTCCCAGCTATCGTATACGGTGGCAACCAAGAGCCAGTTTCTATTGAACTGAATCATGATCAGGTTATCAATATGGAACACCAAGCTGAATTTTATAGTGAAGTTCTGACCTTGGTTATCGACGGTAAAGAAACTAAAGTTAAAGTGCAGGCTGTACAGCGCCATCCGTTTAAGCCAAAACTGACGCACATTGACTTCCTGCGTGCTTAATTAGCCACAGCCGAGCTTTTCGGGACGCCGAGTAAATAACGCCGCAAATGCGGCGTTATTTATTTCTTAGCATCAATGACCACCACGATGACGCTGTAACTGATCTCGTAAATTTGGCGGCGTGCCTTTAATCGTTAAAGTATCCGTTGCCGGATCCCAAAAAATTCTTTCACCAAATAACATTGCATCAAAATTGATTGTTAATCCGCCACCACTACCGGCAAATTTAGTCAACTGGCGTAACGTACTGCGATCAGCCGGAAAACTCTCTTCCAGCTCATATCCTTGTTCCTGTGAAAACTGCTGAAAATTCTGCTCTCCAAATGTAGGTAATTCCTGAGACAACGCCTTAATCTCAATTTCCTCTCCCGCCTGCAATTGATCATTACAATAGCTGTATACTTGCTGACGATAGGCTTGACGCTCATTCTTATCAAGCTCACCAGATTCACAATAATCATCAACTGCTTGTAGCAAGCCTTTATTCTGAACTTTAGCATTCATACCTTCACTAGCAGCGAGAAAATCCATAAAGAAATCTGAAACTTTACGCCCTACCCGGCCTTTCAAGAATGTTAAATAACGGCTTGATTCAGGATTAGCCTCCCACTCCGTCAAATCTATGCGAGCAACAATATCTGCATGAGGAATATCCAGATAATGCGTAGTATTTAAATCCAGATTATCGTTAACAGACATACTGTTACAGCTATTAAGTACGGCAATCAATAAATACTCTACCGCCAAATAGCGATACTGACAAAACAGGACCGTCCCTCCCTCGGCAAACGGATATTTTGCCAGTTCATCCCTCAAACGTGCCGTTGCTGCACGACTGAACCCAAGAAAATCTTCATCACCTTTACGCTGATGTTTGAGTGCTTCTGCCAATTCACTCTCTTCATTAAATAAGCCGTAAGCTTTACTTTTTGCGCTGTATACTCGGTGTAATTCAGCCATCATATCTTCCACCACTTGATCGGTGGCGAGCAAAGAATCACGCAGCATGACATCTAATGTCTGTTCATCACGCTTGATTAATTGATGCAAGGCAATCTGGTCTATTTGCAGACTCATTCTTTCTACTCCTTTCGGCTGACTTCACGCATTTTTAAACACGCATTCAAACACCGATAACAAACGACTGCAATAAAAAACCCCCAAAAGAAAATAACATTTCATCATCTGCCACCAACTATAATTTGCTGACAGATATCAAAAAATTGCTAAAAGTAGGCTATTACTGCAACATAATCTTAACCGTAAATTAATTTGCCACAAAAGAGCAGAAAATCACGCATCTATACGGTAAGATAATGTGCTTTGTTAGTTCAGGAAGTTTAAATCTATGCCACAGTCATCTCGTTACAGTGACGAACACGTTGAACGTTTACTAACAGAACTCGTCAGTGTTCTAGAAAGAAACCGTACCCCGACAGACCTTTCTCTAATGGTGCTGGGCAATATGGTGACAAATTTAATCAATACGAGTATATCTCCTGCACAGCGCAGACATATTGCTGACTCGTTTGCACACGCGCTTAAATCTTCCGTAAACGAAGATAAAGCCCATTAATTTTTAACTAAAGACCACAACGTAAACAAAATATGGTGACTAGCCGTCAGCGTTATCGTGAAAAAGTTTCCCAGATGATTAGCTGGGGGCACTGGTTTGCCCTGTTTAACATCCTGCTCAGCCTTGGACTGGGTAGTCGTTATCTGTTTGTTTCTGACTGGCCGGGCTCACTATTCGGTCGAGTTTATGCTCTGGCTAGTTGGCTGGGGCACTTTAGTTTTATTGTTTTTGCTGCTTATTTGCTGGTTCTGTTTCCACTGACATTTATTTCCATGTCGCAGCGCCTGCTCAGGTTTCTTTCAGCCATTTTCGCTACTGCCGGACTGACACTATTAATATTCGATATTGCCATATACAACCGTTTCCACCTTCACCTTACACCTTTAGTTTGGGATTTAGTCATCAATCCTGATCAAGGGGAACTGGCGCGAGAATGGCAGCTAATGTTCATCTGTATCCCGGTCATTTTTCTGATACAGATGTTATTTGGCACCTGGAGTTGGCAGAAACTACGCAGCCTGAATCGGCAACGATTTGGTAAGCCACTGGCTGCCGTCCTGATTTTGGCCTTTGTCGCTTCCCATCTGATGTATATCTGGGCTGACGCTAATTTTTATCGTCCGATCACCATGCAACGTTCCAACCTACCGCTCTCCTATCCAATGACTGCGCGTAAATTTCTTGAAAAACATGGTTTGCTGGATCAACAAGAATATCAGCGCCGCCTTATGCAACAGGGTGATCCTGCTGCGCTGACAGTGGAATATCCACTTAATGATCTGACTTATCTGAATAAAGGAAGCGGATACAACCTGTTAATACTGGTAGCTGATAAGCTGGATAATGAAGATATTACCGAGAATATGCCTGCGCTCTCTCATTTCAGAGAAACCAACATTCAGTTTAATCAACATTTCAGCACCGGGATTCAAAATGATACGGCCCTATTCGGGTTGTTTTATGGCATTTCTTCTGGTTATCTGGATGGAATACTGGCTGGACGTAAATCATCAGCCCTGATTAATGCCCTGACTCATCAGGGATATCAATTCGGCCTATTCTCTTCCGTAGGATTTGACACTCCGCTTTATCGTCATGCATTACTTTCCGACTATTCATTACCTATTGAGGTCAACCAAAGCAACCAACTCACCGTCGAACAATGGCAGCAATGGCTGAATTTACCCAATACTAACGCTCCTTGGTTCTCCTTCTTAAGGCTAAGTGGCTTGGATAAAACAGATGCAGTAGGTAATGCGGCTGCTCTTGATAGTCAGATTAATACTGTACTAGAGACACTAAAAAGCAAAAATGCACTGAACAATACGGTCATCGTTATTACCGCAGAACACAGTGAACTTGCCGCGACACATCCACCTAAGTGGATAAATAATGGCAGATTCAATCGTGCTCAAATGCATGTTCCACTGCTGATTCATTGGCCAGGAACACCATCACAGACAATTAGTAAACTGACAAGCCATCAGGACGTCATGACAACATTAATGCAACGTTTGTTGCACGTCAGCAATTCTCCTGATGATTATTCTCAAGGCGAAGATCTATTTGCAGCACAGCGTGATAACCCGTGGATAATTACCGGTGATGATGGTTCCTTGATCATTACAACCAGTGAAAACACCTTGTTCTTGGATAAAAATGGTGAATATCACCTATATGACCTGGAAGGCAACGAAATCAAAGATGCTAAACCCAATCTGGCACAACTGCTACAGATACTAACCGAGGTTAAACATTTTATAGCCAACTAAATGCTTAAAAATCAATCGGTCACAAAATTCAGTACTTGCTTTTAGATAAAAAATCAGTACTATAATAGGAATTATCGGCATGTAGCGCAGCTTGGTAGCGCACCGTCATGGGGTGTCGGGGGTCGTAGGTTCAAATCCTATCATGCCGACCAAATTTCCCTAGAAAAACCAACCTGTTAGGGTTGGTTTTTTTATGGCTGGGGGTTGGTGTAAAATGGGTGTAAAACCCCGACTTCAAACTTGGCATTCATAGCCATTAACAAACCAGTTCTTCTCACCCCAAAACATAAAATTACCTAATTATTACTGTTCTCACTTCGGCACTTCCGGCCACGCAACATCAGGCGCTTTATTCACATCTACACGAGTAAGCAGTACTCTGTATTTTCTCCACTCAAGCAAAGCTTCTTTCTCGGCATCTGTAGCGACTTCTAAATCAACAGAGTCCTGTAGCAGTGAGATTGTTTCATTTGCTTGTTGTAACAGTGCTGCTTGCTGTTATGTTTTGCTTCGTTGATTTGATGAGACCTGAGTAAGTCTTTATCCAGCCTGCTTGGATTGCTAAACCATCTTTACCCAATACGGCTGTTTCATGTTCTAAAGAGTATTTCTGTTCTGTCATTATACTGCTCTCACTATGTAGTTAAAGGCGACGTTGCGGGGACGGGTTTCAGCCCCACCCACTGAGTTTGTATCGATAGACCTGTGATTGATAATTGAACCACGAGTATCAGCAGAAACGGGAAAGGAGCCAGACGTGGGATCAAACCCCCTTTGCCCCCAAGTTCGCTCAAAATAATGGTTGTGTGACTTAAAATCATCGGCCTGGATTGACAGCAAACTTCGCCTTGAATCAACACCTCTCTCATCATCCCACCCGCGAATAAATTCTCCGCGCAAATCGGGCAGCTGCCCAGATGAAAATACAGACGCCAGAGCAGGATAAGCCGCTTTATCGAACTTCGCGCCATTGCATTTCAGCCAGCCTGTTGGCGGCGTTGCGAGCGGGTACGGAACAGGAACACCAACCGGAAGCGTAGAGCCCTCCCCTAAACCCAGGTTTTTCACAAACTCATTTTTATTGGGGATATCTGCGCCGTTTTGCGTTTTTGCCAGTCTGTTGTTGGCATTATCATTTACATCGGAAACAAGTTTCTGAGTTGCAGTCAGAGTATTACTATTGCCCACCACATCCGTAAGCTGAACAACACCCTTTTGTGTTAATGAGGCATCGGGAACTTTTGTTGTGGTTTTTTGTTCCAAAGCTCTATTTAATTGTGCAGTGAGTTTAGCTATATCCCCATCATCGAGAACATCCTCACCAGATTGTGTCGAGATGAAATCAGCCAAGACAGATGATATGGTTGATGATTGACGTAATGCCTTATTTAATAAGTGAGTGGGAACATCATTTGGTGGAAATCCAGTCAGTAAATCCTTACTTTCTTCATATAATCTCTGACTCACGACATTCGCATTATTACTAATAGAAAAAGCTTTAAAATCATTCTTCTGACTCATATATACTCCTTAAGTTAAATAATATTATTTTATAGACGACTTATCACAATTCAGTCTATTTCAATAAAATAATAATAAAATACCCTTATAACTCAGAAAGCTGATTATTTTTATATAATTAAAAGAGTAAAAAACCTAATATTTCTCAACCAAAGACACCACACTAAATCTATTTATATTTAACATCCGAAATCATTTTGCCATTTTATTGCTTACTGAAATATTTTTATATTTCATATCTCAGAATGATATTTTAGTGCTGTAATTACATTATCAACAAAATCACTGTCTGAATGGCCTGAATAAACAGGCCATTTTCATCACTTAGGCACTTCCGGCCACTCAATATCAGGCGCTTGTAACACATCTACACGAGTGAGCAATACCCGGTATTTTTTCCATTCGAGTAGCGCTGATTTTTCTGCTTCTGTTGCCATACCTATATCAACAGCATCTTGTAACAATGAGAGTGTTTCATTTGCCTGTCTTAACAGTTCTGCTTTCTTCCGTTTTGCTTCCTCAATCTGATGGGATTTGAGAAGGTCTTTATCAACCATCCACTCTTTACCATCCCATCTATCGTAATCGGTATCAGGCTTCTTAAATGTCAGAATTTCCGGTAGCTCACCCAATTCAATAATTTCTAGTTGTGCGCGAGTTTGCTTGTTGTAAACTATTTTCCCTCTGTGGTCAGGGACAATTTCCCAACACTTACCGTCTTCACTGCGACAAATAGCCATATCATCAGAATCGGAAAAATCTGGCGCATCAGGGTAAGAACGCGCTGATAAACCCACACCTTTTGCGACATACTCAAAATTAGTTCCAGCAAATTCTCTCGAATAAGGATTAACATGATAAACCTTTATCCAGCCGGCTTGAGTCGCTAATCTGTCTTCACCTAATATGGCAATTTCTGAATCTAAGATAGATTCTTGTGTCACTATTATTCCCGCCTTGACGACGTAGTTAAATGCGATATTACGAGGTCTTGACACTCCTATATAATCCTTACTCGCTTCCCCGAGATGAGTCTTTTCAATCCATTTAACTCTTGTCGAAATATTGCTACTTTCGGGAACATCCCACTTCAATTTACCACGATCATTGAGTGAAAAGGTAAGAATATTATCACCAGGCGCATAAATTTCCTGTACCAAATAAGACCCTTCTTGCCATGATAATAATGAACGAGATGGATCTACCCCTCTTCCATCATCCCAACCCCGGATAAATTCTCCCCTTAGATCGGGTAATCTACCGTCAGGATAAACTTCTGCCAACTTCGGGTACTGTAATTTATTGAAAAATGCACCATTACAAGTGAGATAGCCGATAGGTGGATAGGGCAACGGCCAAGGAATAGGAGAACCAACAGGAATTTCATTAGCTGTTTTAATCCGATTATCTATCTCTTCGCGGGTATACTCACGTAATGAATTTATTACTTCCTGAACAAGCTTCTGTGTAACCACTAATGTATCGCTATTGCCAATCACATTTGTAAGCTGGACAACACCTTTTTGTGTTAATGAGGCACTGGGAATGTCTGTTGTAATTTTTTGCTCTAATGCTTTATTTAATTGCGCGGTTAGTTTGGTTGTGTTCCCATCATCCAGAACATCATTGCCAGATCGTACCGCGATAAAATCAGCCACGGCAGATGATACCATTGACGCTTGACGTAATACTTTATTTAACAAGTGAGTGGGAACATTATCGGGTGAAAATCCAGTCTGCAAACTCTGATTGACCTCATATTCTTCTTGACTCACTACATTCGCATTATTATTAATAGAAAAAGCCTTAAAATCATTCTTAGGATTCATATACTTTCTCCTTAAATTACATAATATTCTTTTATACCCGTTATCTTTCAAGCTGCCTCTTTGTTGGCTGCACTCGCTCACCCCGGTCACATAGTTTTCTATGCTCCCGGGGATTCACTCCCTTGCCGTCGCGATGCATCTTGAAATCCATAGGGTATATACCGAATGAACTTCAAGATGCTTGAGATGTCAGATATAAAAACATTTAAATTCAACAACATAATCGTTTTTCAAACATGCACTTTGAAGTATCTTGAGTATATAATCAATATATTGAGTTATTGCAAAAATAATCCCCTTGCAATTCACACCAATTAAAGTCTAGTTCAGAAAAAGAATAATGCAGTGTTCTTATTACTTATTAAGGTTAAATATTTTTGTATCATTACCAGCAATAAGCACCCCAATATTTTGGAATCGAAAATATACATCTAGAAATTATTTCGTTCTTATTCCTTCTATATATTCCTACAATTCTCCCTACTTAGCGTTCCACACTGAATCTTTACCCTAACACCTAATCTACCGTGTTCAAGAATATCGTATGGCTCTCCGTCTTCATAAGATACACGCTCGTTATTTTCATAAAGGTCGGAAGCCCAAATCCTATCATGCCGACCAAATTTCCCTAGAAAAACCAACCTGTTAGGGTTGGTTTTTTTATGGCTGGGGGTTGGTGTAAAACTCCGCTTGCCTGACTTCATTTATTTTCTATTTAATATATTAATTAATAGAAATTATAATTAATCGTTATAACCAATTTCCCGACCTGCAAATTTTTTGTAGGTACATACAAAAGCCCCATATGAACTACCCCTACCAAAGAAGATGATCTATACCCGTCATCTTTCAAGTTGCCTCTTTGTTGGCTGCACTCACTCACCCCGGTCACATAGTTATCTATGCTCCCGGGGATTCGTTCCCTTGCCGTCGCGATGCATCTTGAAATCCATAGGGTATATAAACCAAGTTCTGAGTGGGAACCAAGGCGGACAAGGCGCAATGTATCCGCATCGGGTTTCTGATAAATCAGTATCAAGTCAGGCTTAATATGACAATCTCGAAAATCCTTCCAATCACCAGAAAGAGCATGATCGCAATATTTCGGCTCCAACAAGCTATCAGAAGCCAATAATTCAACCACTTGCATCAGTGCATCATCAAGAATTTCACGATACCGACCTTTCTTTTCTCTCTTGTAATCTCGCTTGAACTGGCTTGCGTAATCAATCGTCCTCATTGAGATCGGCCATTAAATCTTTCACTGTGGAGAATGATTTACCGCAACCTTTGCGAGCTTCTTTCATTGCGGCTATTGTTGTCTCGTTGGGTATCAAAGGCTCAAAAGGTAACACTTTTTCTCTTGCTACTCGCGTTAACATCATGCGAACGGCATCTGATACAGTCAGCCCCATAGCAGCCAGAACCGCAGCCGCCTCTGCTTTGATCTCCCCATCAATACGGGTTTGTACTAATTGGTTTGTAGCCATGTAAAGAACTCTCATTGAATTACATTGTAATGCAATTGTAATGCAATGAATGTCTATAATAACTAATGAGCAAGAAACAAACCTGCTACGATGGCGGGGTTTCGTTAAAGCTTTTCGACTCTGACTGTTACACCGTTTTCGAATGTCATTAAAATTTGTCCCTTAGATGGCAAGTCAGAAATCATCGAACTGTGATAACTTCCCGTCTTACGAATTGCCGGTAATACTTCAGCATTATTCTAAATACATTAAAGTTAAAATCACAACCTGAATTTTTTCTAACTCGCAATTCCCCCCTCAGGAGACTAATTATGTTTTCAACTCTTGATTTTCTCAAAGTTATCAGGAAATATTTAGCCTGATGCTACACAACTGTGAATAATCTGAGCACATCTATTTAGCCCCGCGCTGCGGAATTGGATAAGTTCTTCAAGCATCGCTAATTTGATATTGAGATTAAAAAATCCGAGTCCTGTTAAATACAGAACTCAGACTTTAATAGCAGCTTGACTTAAAACATCCCGTTTTTGGTATCAATTAGAAGATAAGAGGTGTTTACTTTTGCACTGTTCAATACCCTATTGCAAACCAAAATAAAAAGATTTATTTCGAGTATATTCAATAATAAAATCCTGTTACAAACAATTATCTTGCAACAATATTATGTGCTGATTTTAAGTCAGACTTATGACCTAATGTTAACAAAACCATTATAAGAATAATCTGTTTATTCAGGTCAATGTCATTATTTTGGCTGTTCCGGCCATTCAATATCGGCAGCCTGTAAAGTATCAACCCTGTTCAGCATTACTCTATATTTTTTCCATACCAACAGAGCCGCTTCCTCTTCTTTAGTCGCAATTCCTAAATCAACAGCATCTTGTAATGGTGCTATCTGCTGGCTAGCTTCCACAATAAATTGTTGTTTTTTACTTTCAACATACTGCTGCAATTCTTCTTTTGTTGGTGGAGGAATATCGGCCCATTCCGGTAAACCATTTTGACCTGCTACACGATATTTTCCTTCTGGTACATTACTGACAGCATATTCTTGATAAATATCAATACTAACTTCCATAATATCATCAGGCAATGAACCAGAAGCAATATAATTTTGTTTCAATTCTATTGGGTAGAATGCATTTGTCTTTGCACTATAAAAATACATAATTAATATCCTATCGCCAAATATCTCACTAAATTATTTGATAGCTCGTGTATAGAATTTCTGCACGTCACAATAAATTGACTTGCAGAAATAGGCATAGCAGCAACCCCAGATCCATAATTACCAAAATCAGGATATGTTGCAACAATCTGAAAACAAGCATTAGGAAATGGGATGGTGAAATTTCTGTAATCATTTATATTCATAGAGCCGCTTGCTTGCCCCCACTGAATAATTATTCCAGTATCACCACATTTCCACCAACCGTTCACAACCTTGTTAGCCGTATTCACATTAAGATTACAACATTTCGCAATTTTTTGTTCTAACACGCTTTTGAATTGTGTGGTGATTTTGGATACATTACCGTCATCCAAAACATCAGTGCCAGATTCTGTCGCAATAAAATCAGCTATAGCAGATGATATGGTTGATGTTTGACGCAATACCTTATTTAATACGTGATTAGGAATATACTGATTATCTGGAAACCCAACTGGCAAATCCGGATATATTTCATAGCCTTGCTGACTAAGTACATTAGCATTATTACTAACAGCAAAAGCTCTAAAATCATTTTTGGCACTCATATACATTTCCTTAAATTAAATGACATTATTTCATAATAAACATATTGAACTATCACTAAAGATGATTTCTCACAATTCACATCAATAATAGTCTAGTTTATAAAAACAATAATGAAATATTTTTATAACTAAAATGAGTAACTATTTTTATATAATTGGCAACAATAAATAACCAATGCATCGCAATCAAAAACATCCCAAAAATCATTATATTCAATATTGAAAACTATTATTTCCCATATCTTTCTTTTTCCTTCAATTCTTTTTCCTTTAAGTCAAGAATATAACTATTACAATATTTTAATTATAACACTAACAAAATGGCCTGAATAAACAACCCATTTATTCAGGCCCGTTAACGGCGATTTTCCCTTGTCATTTTCCATGTTATTCATATATAGCCAAAATCCATATTTAAATTCTGGCTATATTCTTATAGCATTCACTGAAAGATTACTACCTGAATTAACATCGGATGAACCAATAAATAAGTGCTAACTTAACACTCTCAAAATAATAATTTTATACACCTAAATAAATTATCGGTATCATACTAATGTTTAATGGGCGGTTTTCGTCTGCCGTTGGTACTACTCTTGATGCATCAAAAGTGGCATGTGAGAATTTTGCATATTCATCAGGAGCATTCTTCCTCGCAAGGCTATTTTTAGAACTCGCATTAACACCATAAAATACTCCGCTGGCACGAGCAATAAGCCCATCATTCCACAATCCTACATCACCTGTAATATTTCTAATTGCATCGCCCTGTATCACACCAGGTGTCAATCCAGCACGCGCAAATACCCCTCGCCCCTCAACAAACAGATTAGGAAGGTTGATTTTATCGCCATTCTGTTTGATTCCCCATGCTGCCTTATATGCATCAGATAAATTATTTAATGCACTACCAACAGCCGAATCAATTGGGTAAACAGCACCATTCGCAATATACTCTCCTTTAGCTAAATCTGATGCCGGATGTGCAGATAAATAGATATCACCCGGTCGCTTAGCGCCAACATCAATCGCGGAAAGTGTAATATCCTCAGTCAATGCCTTCCCGTTGATTTTCCTATTATCAGGTACTCTGCTATTAATATTTACAAGTAATGATTCGACTATTCCCTTAATTAACTTTTGCGTCACAGCCAATGTATCACTATCACCAATCACATCAGTAAGTTGAACAATACCTTTTTGGGTTAATGAGGCATTGGGAATTCCTATTATGGCTTTTTGTTCTAAAGCTTTATTTAATTGTGCGGTGAGTTTAGTTACATTACCATCATCTATAACATCCTGACCAGATTGTTCCCCAATGAAATCAGCTACAACCGCGGCTATCGTTGATGCTTGACGTAATGCCTTATTTAAGATGTGTGGCGTCATAGAATAGGGTGGAAACCCATCTTGCAACTCTGTACTCGCTTCATATCCTTGCTGATTTATTACATTAGCATTACTATCAATAGCAAAAGCTTTAAAATCATTTATGACACTCATATACATATCCTTAAATTAAATAACATTGTTTCATAATAAGCAGATTGAATTATCAATAAAAACGAAATATTTTTATAACTAAAAGGGATAACTGTTTTATATCATTAGCAACAACAAACAATCCGATATATACTCCGCTGGCACGAAAGATAAACCCATCATGCCACAATCCTATATAATCTGTTTATTCAGACCATTTTTCATTATTTCGGCTGATCCGGCCATTCAACATCAGGAGCCAGTGAAATATCAACTTTGCTCAACATTACTCTATATTTCTTCCATTCCAGTAGAACTGCTTTTTCTGCTTCGGAAGCAATACCTAAATCAACAGCGTCTTGTAGTGGCGCGACAAGATTATTAACTTTAGTCAATAACTGAGACTTATCATATTCTGCTTGCTGTATTAACTCCTCTTTGGTTGCAGCATGAATACTATCAGATCCTGCTTCCCTATTCTTCCCAACAGCCTTGTCAGAAGGTTTATTCAACGAGTTATATTCTTGTGCCCAAGGTGTCCACGGATTATCGTGAAATTGGCTACGCGTATATACTCGACTGCTGTTATAAACAAAATAACGTTGAATAACGCCTGCCGCTTTCAACACAATAAGCGAACCCGCAAATGGCTCAGGGTAATTCGCGCCATTTTTGGCATGAGCATTATACTCTTGATAATAAATCCCGGGTATTTTATAACTATTTAAATCCGCGTTATCACCTAAATTAATCGACTGCCCGGCGAAGATATCTTGAGAAGTAATATTGATATCCGCAGCCAAAGCTTTTCCATTAATTTTGCGGAGTCCTGTGATATATCGAGCATCAGACTCTGCTTTTGCATATACTCCAACTTCTCCAGCAGTAGGTCTATTCAGTGTGTTATATTCTCTAGCCCAAGGCGTCCACGGGCTTTCATGAAATTGACTACGTGTATATACCCGACTGCTGTTATAGACAAAATAACGTTGAATAACCCCGGCTGCTTTCAATACAACCAGCGAACCAGCGAACAACTCAGGGTAATTATTACCATTTTTGGCATGAGCATTATATTCTTGGTGATAAATCCCCGGTATTTTATAATTATCCAAATTGGCATTGTCACCTAAACTATGCGCCTGTCCAGCAAGAATATCCTGAGAAGTAATATTAATATCCTCAGTTAATACTTTCCCATTAACTTTTCGGGTATTTGGTATTCTGGTATTAATACTTTCATGTAACGAATTTATTATTTCCTGAACCAACTTTTGCGTAACCGCTAATGTATCACTATTACCCACTACATCGGTAAGCTGAACAATACCTTTTCGTGTTAATGAGGCATTTGGAACTTCTGCTGCAATTTTTTGCTCTAAGGCCCTATCTAGTTGATCGGTAAGTTTAGCTATATTACCATCATCCAAAATATCATTGCCAGATTGTGTCGCAATAAAATTAGCTACCACAGATGATATTGTTGACAATTGACGTAATACCTTATTTAACAGATTAACAGGAATATTATCTGGCGGAAATCCAATCTGTAAGCTCTGGTTTTCTTCATACTTTACTTGACTCACTACATTAGCATTATCACTAATAGAAAAAGCCTTAAAATCATTTTTGGCACTCATATACAATCCTCAAATTGAATAATATTATTTTAAGAGGAAATTCAAAAATAAAAACATCTATTTTTGCATTACAAATTACATATCAATATCCTATTGCAAACCAAAATGCAGAGCTTTCAGTCTCGTATGCCCAATAACTAAATCCTGTTACAGACAAATGTCTTGCAACAACATTATATGATGATTCTAGGTTAGATTTATCACCTAATGTCAACGAAACATTTACACAAGCATTAGGAAACTGAATAGGAAAATTAACTGGTGTATCATGTGCTGCCCAATTCACAATCCCCCACTGATAAATCACCCCGGTATCCCCACATTTCCACCAACCATTCACTGATTTCAAAGCTGTATTTTTATTTCCTTTAGCATTAACTAGGTTATCTACTTCTGCTTTTGTATACCCGCTAATAACCCTGTCAGAAGGTTTATTCAACGAGTTATATTCTTGTGCCCAAGGTGTCCATGGGTTATCGTGAAATTGGCTACGCGTATATACTCGACTGCTATTATAAACAAAATAACGTTGAATAACGCCTGCCGCTTTCAACACAATAAGCGAACCAGAAAGCGGTTCAGGGTAATTGACGCCATTTTTAGCATGAGCATTATAATCCTGATAATAAATTCCTGGTGTTTTACAGTGATCTAAATTTACATTATCACCTAAACTAATTGCCTGCCCATTCAAAATATCCTGAGAAGTAATAGTGACATCCGTAGCTAAAGATTTTCCATTCACCCTGCGAATTCCCGCAATATATCGAGAATCAGATTCTATTTTTGTATATGCGCCAATCTCATCAGCCGTAGGTTTATTCAGCGTATTATATTCTCTAGTCCAAGGTGTCCACGGATTATCATGAAACTGACTACGTGTATATACTCGACTACTATTATAGACAAAATAACGTTGAACAGTCCCTGCCGATTTCAATACAACAAGGGCACCGGCGAGAAATTCAGGATAATTAAGGCCATTTTTGGCATGAGCATCATATTCTTGATGATAAATTCCCGGTGTTTTATAGCTATTTAAATCTGCCTTATCACCTACACTAATCGCCTGCCCACCTAAAATATCCTGAGAAGTAATAGTGATATCCTCAGACAATGATTTCCCATTAATTTTTCGGGTATTGGATACCTTAGCATTAATACTTTCACTCAATGAATTTACTATTTCCTGAGCAAGCTTTTGCGTAACAGCTAATGTGTCACTATCGCCCAGCACATTAGTAAGCTGAACAACGCCTTTTTGTGTTAATGAGGCATTTGGAATTTCTGTTGTGATTTTTTGTTTTAAAGCCTTACTTAATTGCTCGGTAAGTTTCGCTATATCGCCATCATCCAGAACATCACCGCCAGATTGTGTCGCAATAAAATTAGCCACGACAGATGCGATTGTTGACGATTGACGTAATGCTTTGTTTAGCAAATGACTAGTAATATTATCTGGTGGAAACCCAGCCTGCAAACTCTGATCTTTCTCATATTTCTCTTGACTCACTACATTAGCATTATTACTAATAGAAAAAGCCTTAAAATCATTCTTAGTACTCATATACACCCCTTAGATTAAATAGCATCATCTATACCCGTCATCTTTCAAGTTGCCTCTTTGTTGGCTGCACTCACTCACCCCGGTCACAGAGTTATCTATGCTCCCGGGGATTCGCTCCCTTGCCGTCGCGATCCATCTTGAAATCAATTGGGTATATAATCAATATATTGAATTATTATTAAAGTAATCGTTCATAATTTAAAGCAGCCATAGTTTAATTCATAAAAATAATAATAAAACGTTCTTCTAACTTAGAAGAATAATTATTTTTATATCATTAGCGGTAAGAAAAAAACCCAACAACTTTCATCTGTAAATATATTCAAGTCATTCATATTCAATATATAAATTATTTCAACCCGTCATTACTTATTTTTATATTTCAACTTCAGAACAAATAAAACCACAGTATAAATGGCCTATTTATTCAGGCCACTTTCGTTACTTTGGCTGTTCCGGCCATTCGATATTGGGAGCCTGTGAAGTATCTATCCTGTTCAGTATGACTCTGTATTTCTTCCATGTTAATAAAGCATCTTTTTCAGCTTCTGTGGCAATATCTAAATCAACAGCATCTTGCAGTGGTGTTACCTTCTTATTTATAGTGAATAAAAGTTGTTGTCTCTTATTTTCTGCGTCGTTAATAACGACTTGCTGAATATCATTTTTCCATCTTTCTTCATCATCTTTCGAAATTGACCATTCTCCTAGACAACGCTTTATCAATACTATGTCAAAACCATATGACTTTGTTTTACTAGTATCCAATAGCCATCCAATGGACCCAACGTGACCGGAAACCAGTGTTTAGCGCACCAATAGTTGTTGCTGTAAAAGATACCTGCGTAATATCACCCACTTCAACAAAACAACGATGCCCGATCGGAGATAAAGATTTTCTTTTACCATCAGTTGTCGCAACCACAGTTGTACACGCATGAGGAAAACTAATAGGGAAATTCACCAGATAATCACCATCACCCTGTAAAATACCCCACTGACAGATTATTCCTGTATCACCACATTTCCACCAGCCATTTGCAGATTTTAAGGCTGTATTTTTATTACCATATCGCGCATCACATTCAGATTTAGTATAACTCCCCACATCCCCAGCATTCAGGCTAATATCATTCGACAGTACTTTCCCATTCACCTTACGACTATTAGGTACTCTGGTATTAATATCTCCACGTAATGAATTTACTATTTCCTGAGCAAGTTTTTGTGTCACTGCCAATATGTCACTATCACCAATAACATCAGTAAGCTGAACAACGCCTGATTGGGTTAATGAAGCACTGGGAATTTCTGTTGTGATTTTTTGTTTTAATGCCTTATTTAATTGCTCAGCAAGTTTAGCTACATCACCATTATCCATAACATCATCGCCAGATTGTGTCGCAATGAAATTAGCTACAACAGATGATATAGTTGACGATTGACGCAATACCTTATTTAATATGTGCAGGGTCATAGAAGATGGTGGAAATCCAGTTTGCAATTCCAGACTCTCTTCATATCCTTTCTGACTTATAACATTAGCATTACTATCAGTAGAAAAAGCTTTAAAATCATTCTTAGGACTCATATGTCCTCCTTGAGTTAAATAACATCATTTTATAATTAACATATTAAATTATTGTAAGGATGATCTATCAAAACTCATATCAGTTAAAGTCTAGTTCAAAAAAATAATAGGATTTTATTTTCAATTAAAGTATTGACTATTTTTCCATGATTGGTAGTAATAAATAACGCAATATTTAAAAAATACTCTTCCTAGATTCCTATGATTTTTTCTGATAATGCTTATTGAATTAATTAACTAAAGAAATAAGAATGACTTATTATATCGTAGAGATATTTTTAACATACCAGTAAGCTCATTTTTTACTTTTTCCCTAATCTTTTATTGGATCAAAGTACTCGCTAATCTTTGGAGGAAACCCAAAATACAAGATTGTTTATAGCGTATAACACAGGTGAATGAAAATAAAGATTCGCTCATTTTACCACCTAAAACATCGATGCAAAATTATTTTAATCTTTAAAATAATTTTTAAAAACTGCTTGACTCTGAAGTTTTTCTGATTAAAATCACCGCCACAGTTTAGATTTTCGTGAAACAAATCACATTTTATCAATAAAGAGAGTTCATCATGAAATCTGTTACATCTTTCATATCAAGTGTTCATCGTGTTGTTGTCTACTTGTCAACACCCCGCTTTCTGTAAGTTTGTTTTTTAACCGATGCGTGAAAGGCCAGTTTTCAAGCTGGCTTTTATGTGCGGGACTTAACCCCCGGCCAAATTAACCGGCTAATCCATTTTTTTATTTCCTGATTTCATTTCAACTTTCTGCTAATGGTTAATGGACTTCAGTGAATTTTCCTTTGGAAAAGGAAAGGTGTTAAGGTAATAGCAACTCACCTTTCCTCCTGACAATACACTTATTTAGTTTCGCCGAATCCATTTGTTATTAATAATCCAATACGTTAAAAATTCACTTCTTCAACAAAGCAACTTCATCCGCATTTTTCTGGCACAACAGAGGGGAACCTCTAAAAACTTTTCACAGCCACAAAATTGAGTAAAATGTAGGCACAGTACATCTCTGCAAGGTAGCGCTGTCATGATACCGCCTCGTTCTGCTTTAAAAAAAGA